>NZ_JBRREC010000004.1:0-103819 GCF_056760015.1 Stenotrophomonas sp. STEN029
GAACGATGGCTGTGTCTGTGCCTGTTGTGGTCGTCGCTGTGGTTTGCGGCTTTGGCTGTTGTTTCAGCCCTGCTCCTGCTCGTCATCCTCGCGAAGGCGGGGATCGCTCTGCATTTGCTTGCGCTTTGGAGTTACGCGGTAAATCCGGTCCGAATCAATGCCGAAGGCCAAGGCTGTAGCCAGAGCCAGAGCCAGAGCCAGGGCCAGGGCCAAGGCCAGAGCCAGAGCGATCCCCGCCTTCGCGAGGATGACGGCAAAAAAAGCAAAAGCCCAAAGCCTCAGCGTTTTCCCGGTCCGGGCAGCACGGCGTTCAAGTATTGCTTCTGCACAACGCGTGGCACCAATCGCGGTCGCTCCATCAACACAAAGCGCACGCCCTTCACCGTCTGCGGCGCAGCCTTGCTGACAAAGCCAAACCGCTCATACACCGGCACTGCGATCTCGGACGAGTTGACCGTGTACTCGCGGCGGCCGTGTATGCGCAGTGCATGCTCCCAGAGCCGCCGCGCGATGCCGCGCTGACGGCTGCTGCGGCTCACGAACAGATGATGGATGTGGCTGTCGCCGCGCATCGCGATCATGCCGACAAGTACACCTGCATCCTCAATCACGTAATGCGCGAACTCCTTGTCGACCAGACGATCGGTGAAGCTGGCAGGAGTCAGCGAGGCCAGGAACGCATGTGCGCTGGCACCGCTGTCGGCGTCCAGAAGGTGTCGCGCCAACGGGGTGACCAGCGCGCTCAGTGCCTCTGCATCGGCGAGGTTGGCGTCACGCAAAGTGATGTCCTGATCCACGTACTTCCCCCGTAGCGCCCCCGGAAGCAGCGGCGTGTACGGAAGCATACCCGCAGCCGCCACGCTGTAAACCTGTGCGCTGGCGGCAGCTCAGTGCGTCGCGCCACCCAGACGGAAGCTGCCGCTCCAGCGCAGCATCGCGAACAGGCACCACACCCAGCCGGCGGTGGCAATCAGGCCGCCGACCAGGCCGATGTGCTGCATGCCAAGTTGCAGGCTTACCTGGCTGCCGATCAACGCGCCGGCGCCGATGCCGATGTTGAAAATGCCCGAGAACAAGGCCATCGCCACGTCGGTGGCGTCGGCGGCCAGGTTCAGGACCTTGGACTGCATCGACAAAGCGAAGCTGATCATCGCCACGCCCCAGACCGAAACCAGCGCGTACAGCAGCCAGCTGCTGTGCAGGCCAGTGCGCAGCAGCAACAGGCTGGCAGCCAGAACGCCGATGGCCGCCAGCAGGAAGCCGCGCGGCCAGCGCAGGCCGTAACGCGAAAACAGCAGGCTGCCGATGAAGCCCATGCCGCCGAACAACAGCAATACCCACGTCGTCACATGCGCATCGAAGCCGCCGATCTTCTGCACGAACGGTTCAATGTAGCTGTAGCCGGTGAACTGTGCCGATACCACCATCATCACCAGCAGGTACAAGGCCATCAATGCAGGGCGTCGCAACAGCAAGGGAATGCTGCTGGCCGAACCGCTGTTCTGGCTGGGCAGGGCCGGCAGCAGCCGTGCGAGTACCAGCATCACCAGCAGGGCGACGCCGCCGATGGCCATGAAGGTGACGCGCCAGCCCAGCAGTTCGCCGACGATGCGGCCCAAGGGGATGCCCAGCACCATCGCCACCGAGGTGCCGGTGGCCAGCAGGCCCAGGGCCTGCGGGCGCTTGTCCGCCGGTGCCACCCGCACTGCCAGCGAGGCGGTGATCGACCAGAACACGGCGTGCGCCAATGCAATGCCGATCCGGCTGGCCATCAGCACCGGATAGCTCCAGGCCAGCGCTGACAACACATGGCTGAGAATGAACAGTGCAAACACGCCCAGCAGCAATCTGCGCCGGTCGAAGCTGCGGGTCAGCAACATGCACGGCAGCGAGGTCAGTGCGACTACCCAGGCGTAGATGGTCAGCATCAGCCCGACATGCTCGATCGGCTTGCCGAAGCTGGCGCCGATGTCGCTGAGCAGGCCTACCGGGACGAATTCGCTGGTGTTGAAGACGAACGCTGCCAGGGCCAGGGCGATGACGCTGAGCCAGCGCTGGCGGTCGGAGCGCTGGTCGTGGCGTTCGGCAACGGCAAAAGCGTCGCCTGCCTGCGGGGCAGGGCATGAGGTATCGGGAGAGGCGGACATTGCGTGCGGGCTTGCGACCGGGCCGGTCGCTCAATGACGGCGATTTTCGCACGGCTGACATGGACGCGAGCGGAACGCTGTGGGCCGGAGCCAAGGCAATCCCCGCTTTGGCGGGGATCACGGACCCAATGCTCGGGTGTTGCTCGCTGCTGTTCCGGCTTCCTCAGCCGTCTCCCTGCAGGCTGACCGTGCTGGAATCGCCACCACGCCAGCGACGCAGGCCACGCTGGAAGAACAGGCTGTTGGGAATCTGCATCAAGGTGCCATCGACCGGGCCACCGACCTCATGCAGCGTGGTGTAGATGAGGTTGATATCGGTGACCACGCCCTTCAGGCCGGGCTTTTCGCCGTTCTCCAGCAGCTCGATCTGGTCACCCAGGCGGAACGGCCGGGTGGTGAAGATCAGGAAGGTGCAGAAGATGTTGGACAGCACGCTCCAGGCAGCGAAGAACGCCACCGCGCCGACCGCGGCAAAGCCGGTGAAGGCCGTCCACAGCACACTGGCCTGTACGTGCAGGGCCTGCAGGATGGCGACCAGGGCCACCGTGCCGATGACGAAATTGGACAGCCGCCGGATCGCCATCTCGATCTGCGCCGGCAGCGTGTAATGGCGCCCAAGCCGGGCCAGCAGGCGCCGGGTCAGCAGGCGCAGCAGCCAGGCCACGACCAGGATCAGCAGGATGCTCAGGCCGGTGTTGATGGGTTCAATCCATTGCTGCATCGAGGCGGGGAGGTAGTGCTTCATGCGGATTCCTTGCGGTGCGTCAGTGCTTCAGCGCGGCGTCGGTATGGCGGGGATTGCCGTCATTGCGGGCCGGGGTGATGTTCAACAGGCGGGCCAGCAATGGATAGACGTCGACATTGTCGATGGGGGCGATGGTCACGCCTGGGGCGAAGGCTGGCCCATAACCGATGAATGGGGAATACATGTCCGGCAGGGCATTGTCGTAGCCATGCTCACCCAGCAGCTCGTGGCCTTTGCGCTTTTCGGCCTGGCGGGTGGTGACCTGCCAGCCAAGCTCGGCGGTGCAGATGTAGGCGGGCACGCGGCGGTGGTGGCCATATTCGAAGCGCGCCGGGATCTGCTCACGGGTCATGCACTGGATATGCGGGTGGCTGCCGGCCAGCAGTTGTTGGGCGGCCATCTCGCCGCCGGGCAGGGCGTTGAACGAGGCGTAGGCGCCGGTCCAGCCAAAATCCAGCTTGCTCACATCGACGATGTCATCCAGGAAGATCTGCTTGGCTGGGCTGGTAGCGGTCATGCCGTGGTCGGAGGTGACCACGATGTTGACCTGTTGCTGCAGGCCCTGCGCACGGACACCCGCCAACAGCTCGCCAATCGCGCTGTCCACTTCGCCCAGGGCACTGTTCAGTTCGGCGGAATCCGGGCCGTAGCGATGGCCTTGCGTGTCGACCTTGTCGAAGTACAGGGTGATGAAGTGGGGGCGTTGCGCGGCAGGCAGTGCCAGCCATTCCAGCACCTGCTGCACGCGCTGCTGCGAGCTCACCTTGATGTCGAACGGCCGCCAGAACTCGGGACGTGCGCCATGCACCGGCGCTTCCGAGCCGACCCAGAACATCGCCGCGGCGCGTCCACCCTGTTCGCGCACGCTGGTCCACAGCGGCTTGCCGTCGTCCCACCAGCGCTCGTCGCGGACCGTGGCCGGGTCGAACATGCTGAAGCGCACGTCGGGAATGGCCGGGTCGGTCATGAAGTTGGCGATCACCCCGTGGTGGTCCGGGCGCAGGCCGGTGATCAGTGTGTAGTGGTTGGGGAAGGTGATCGAGGGATACGACGGACGCATGTATTCGGCGCGTGCGCCAGCGGCCACCATCGTGCTCAGCGTCGGGGTCAGGCCACGCTCCAGATAGTCATTGCGGAAACCATCGATGGAAATCAGGATCACCGGGGCCAGTGCCTGCTCCGGCATGTGGGCCGCGGCTGGCGGGGTATCGATGGGGGCGGGAGCGCTGGTGCAACCGGCAAGGGCGAGGGCGGCGCAAAGCAGGACAGCGGGGATACGCAACATGGGATCGCAACGGTTTGACGAGCGCCGATTGTCGGCCAGCGCGGCCATTGCTGCCAGTCGCTGCGCTGCTGTGGGCCGCTTCGGCAAAGATTCGCGTCGGCTTTAAACCTTTTTGCTGCCTGCCGCATCCAATGGATATGCTCAACGCCACCGTGACCGCCACCGCCCCCTCATCGCCCGTCGACGACGACGCCGTGCTGGCCCGTGCCGCCGCGGATGGCGACACCCGCGCCTATGAACGGATCTACCGGCGCCACTCGCCGCGGCTGTACGCACTGCTGTGGCGCTTGTGCGGCGGCAACGCGGCGCGTGCCGAGGATGTGCTGCAGGAGACCTTCATCCAGGCCTGGCGCAAGCTGCCGCAGTTCCGCTTCGAGAGCGCGTTGACCACGTGGTTGCATCGCCTGGCCGTGAACACAGCGCTGATGGAGCTGCGCGCGACAACGTTTGAATCGCTGGATATAGGCGAATCGGGGATGGATCTATTGGCCGAAATGGCCGACACCCCCCGCTGCCACGCCACTGGCATGGACCTGGAGCGTGCGTTGCTGACCTTGCCGCCACGCGCCCGCGCGGTGCTGGTGCTGCATGACATTGAAGGCTGGAAACACCAGGAAATCGCCGTGGAACTGCAGATGGCTGTCGGCAGTTCCAAGGCCCAGTTGCATCGTGCACGCAGTTTGTTGCGCACGCGGCTTGGAGACGCATGATGAATCACTACGAAAACGATCACGATGATGCATTGGCGCAGCGCTTGCGTGGACTGCCAGGCGAACGGGTACCTCCGGCGACGGTGTGGCAGCGCATCGCAGCGGAACTGGAGCAGGGCCCGCGTACCGAGCCGGCAGTTGCCGCTCCCGCCATATCAGTGAACGCCGTGCCGGCGCGGCGCAGAGCACATCGTCACTGGCCACGTTATGCAGCTGCTGCGGTGGTCGTTGCGCTGGTTGGCGTGGCCAGCATGCTGTTGTTGCCGCAGCAGCCAGCGGCATCCGTCGCCGTCGAGGAATCGTCATTGCAGCATCAGGCCAACACCATCACCTACCAGTACCGGCAGGCGATGGCGACGATTCCGCAGGACGAGGTTGCCGCCGAGCTGCAGCCGGCGCTGCGTGAACTGGATGAAAGCGCCGGCAGCATCCGCAGCGCCATCGCGCAGAGCCCCGACGCCGATTTTCTACTTGGCCAGTTGCAGCGCACCTACGCGCTGCGGCTTGAACTCACCCGCAAGGGCGTCAACCCGACCGGACTTTCGACTTGAAGGAGCACCTGATGAAAGCTTGCATGCGCCATCTGATCGCCACCGCACTGCTGTTGGCCCCGTTGACCAGCGCATTCGCGCAGACTGCGGTCAATCGCAACCTGCCCTTGTCCAGCGGCGGCCGCGTGGAACTGAGCAATGTGGCCGGCTCGGTCACCGTCCGAGGCTGGGACCGTAACGAAGTACAGCTGACCGGCTCGCTCGGCGAGGGCCAGCGGCTTGACGTGGAAAGCAGTGCCAATCGCGTGGCATTGAAGGTGGTCTACCCGCAGAACAGCCGCAGCAGTCGTGGTGCGGTGCTGGAACTGCGGGTGCCGCGCGCTGCGCAGTTGCAGACCAGTACCGTCAGTGCGGGCGTGGATGTGGCTGATGTTGACCTGCGTCGCCTGCAGAGCAGCACCGTCAGCGGCAGCATCACCGCCAATGGGCGCGCTGGTGAGGCGGAATTGACCACGGTCAGTGGCGCGATCCGCTCGCAGTTGCAGACCTCGCGGCTGGAGACCCGGACAGTCAGCGGGGGCATCAATGCGGCCGGTGGCAGTGGCGGTGAGGTCTCGGCCAACAGCGTGTCTGGCGGCATCACCCTGGACCTGGCCAAGGTGCAGCGGCTCAGCGCCGAGTCGGTATCCGGCAGCCTTGGCGTCCGCAGTGCGGGCCTGCAGCCGGGTGGCCGGGTCAATCTGGAGACGGTGAGTGGCTCGGTTTCACTGAGCCTGCCGGCCAGCACGTCGGCGCAGCTGAAGGTCAGCACCTTCAGCGGCAGCATCCGCTCCGACGTCGGCCAGGTGGAGAGCCCGCGTTACGGTCCTGGCAAGAATCTTGATGCACGGATTGGCGGTGGCGATGGCGATATCTCCATCCAGTCGCATTCCGGAGGCGTGCGGGTGAGTCTGGATCGTTGACTCACTCCCTCCCTGTGTCATGGGCAAGGGGAGGGCTGGGCAGGTAAGGCTTCTACTCCCTCCCTTTTGCGTAACAAAGGGGAGTGCTGGGGAGGGGCAATGCTTCTGCCCCCTCCCTTTTGCGCAGCAAAGGGGAGGGTTGGGGAGGGGTAGTGCTTTAGGGCTTATAGATCCCCAGCCTCGCGGCTTACGCCGCTCCTACAGACCTGCAGCAGCGCCACTCGTTGTTGCTGCCAACGCCAAGCCCTGCACCACGCCGAACGACGGGTCGCCGTGCACCAGTTTGGCAGTCGGGAAGGCCGCAGCGGCGGCCTGCTGGATGTAACCGGCGCGCGACATGCCGCCGGTCAGGAACACCGCCGCCGGGTCGTGACCAATATCGGCACGTACCTGCTGCAACAGCGCTTCCAGCTCGCCAAGATAGCCGCCGGCAGCCGTGGTCAGATGTGGTGCATCGATGTCCACCGACAGTCCTGCCTCGATGAAGTCCAGCATGCTGTGGTGGCTGGGCTGGCTGCTCAGGGCGATCTTGCAGTGTTCCACCGCGCGGTACAGGCGCGCGGTATTGCCGGTGTCCTGCAGTGCCTGCAGGCGCGGGCCATAGGGAAGTTCCACCGCGTCGTAGTTGTGCTGGCGGAAATCACGCTGGCGGGTCATGTCCTGCACCATCGCGGCCTCCACATAGTGGTGTGCAGGCACGCGGGTGATGCCGCGGCCGAACAGCGGCATGTAGCCGGCCAGGCTCAGCGCCAGATCGATATCGGTACCGCCACGGGCAATACCCCAGGCGCGATGGATCTGCGGCGCCGCGTTGCCGCCAACGCTGGCATGGGCGATATCGGTGGTACCGCCGCCAACGTCGACGATCACCGCTTCGTGGCGGTCTGTGCTGACTGCGTGGTAATGCATGGCCGCAGCAGCGGGTTCTTCGAGGAAATCCACGTCGTCGAAGCCTGCGGCCATTGCAGCGCTGCGCAGGATATCCAGGGCCTGATCATTGCCGGCGGCGCCGATCGAACTGCGGAACTGCACCGGCCGGCCGAGCAGGGCACTGCGCACGTTGCGCTGCAGCTGGCGAGAAGCGGTCAAGCGGATGTGCTCAAGAATGTGCGTGGCAATGCCGGTGATGGTCTGCTTGGCACGCGGATGCAGGTTGTAGCCCAGCATCGATTTCGGGCTCTGCACCAGGTTGCCTTCGTTCTCCTCGAAATAGGCTTCCAGCGCCTCGTCGCCATAGACCGCGTTCTGCAGCAGGGTGGTGGAGCTGCGCGGTTCGCGGATGCGTTCTTCCATCCACTGCCGGCGCACCACGCGGATGGCGTCGCTGCGCAGCTGCTCATGGCTGCGCGTGTTGCCGACCGCGCGGGCGTCACGGCGGCCGGATTCGATCAGGTCATCGACCTGCGCTTCCAGTGCCGGGGTCAGTTCAAAGTCGTTGGGGTCGCGCATCACCTCGGGGAAGTACACCGTGGTGCGGAACTGCTGGGCCTCACCAAAGCTGACCGGGACCACCTTGCCGTCGATATGGGCGGCGGCGGCCGAGTTGCTGGTGCCAAAATCGATGCCGAGTTTCATGATAGCTGCGCGTCTTGCTGCTGAATCGGCCGCGCACTTTACTACGCCGCCGCGCGGCTGGCTTCACATGCAGGTCGTGAATGGCTGCTCTTGGACGCGAGGCCTGCGCTACCACGAACCGCGTCACGATTTTCCGGCATGTACGCGCCACCTGAATGAAGATGCTCGCCGCGCTGCCCGGATGGTCGACCCAGCCCAACGGGTGGCGAATCGTGGCTTGTCGCGAGCGGAGATGGGCGTGCGCGCGGTCCGGTTCCTGCTGTGTGCCCGGTGCTGCCGGGAGCGACTGTGGGCTGAACGGCTACAATGGATGGTTAATCAATGTACGGGAGTCCCCCATGTCTGTTACTTCCTGCCCGCAATGTTCACTGGAAAACGTCTATGCCGACGGCGCGCTGTGGATCTGCGCCGATTGCGGCCATGAATGGACCGCCGGCGAAGCGGCCGAATCCACGTTGGTGGTACGCGACAGCAACGGCAATGTGCTGGTGGCTGGCGACACCGTTACCGTGATCAAGGACCTGAAGGTCAAGGGATCGTCCATCCCACTCAAGCAGGGCACGGTGATCCGCAATATCCGTCTGGTCGAGGACGATGCCGAGCACATCGAGGGCAACTCGGAAAAGATCAAGGGTCTGGTGTTGAAGACCTGCTTCCTGCGCAAGGCCTGAGCCGGCTCGCGTCGCAGCCGCCCGCGGTGTGCGTTCAGCGCGCCGCGTGGCGCGCTTCCAGCCTGCGGATTCCGTCCAGCTTGCTCTGGTAGACCGCCCGCATCGGGTCGCCGCCGAGGTCGCGGGCGCGTTTCATCTCCTTCATCGCCAGCCGGTTGTTGCCGCCCAGGAAGTAGGCGCGGGCCAGGCCGAAGTGGAATTGGTGGGCATTGTCATATAGCCGTACTGCTTCACGGTAGTAGTACGCGGCCAAGGCGTAGTTGCCCTCCCGCTCGGCGCTGGCGCCCTGCATGAACTGGTAGAACGGATCACGCTTGCGTACCTGTTCCAGGCGCGACTGCATCTGGGCCACGCGGCGGCTGTCGCCCATGCGCTGGTAGAGCTTGGTGGCATTGTGCAGGGCCGGGGCGTGGAAACGGTTGATCGACAGCGCTGTATCCAGGTCTTTGGCGGCGGCGTCGAGGTCGTCCTCGCGCGACTCAAGTACACCGAGGTTGCTCCACGCCGCTACAAAACGCGGATCCATCCGCAATGCCGCGTCGAAATAGGCCCGTGCAGCGATGTAATCGTGCGCAGCCAGCTGCTCGGCACCTCGGTTGTTGTAGAAATGGGCAAGTGCGCGGCTGTCGCTGATCGGCTGCGGGCCGCGGCGGTCGTACAGCACGTTGCTGTCCAGATCCAGGGTGGCCTGGCGACCATCAACGCGCATTCCGACATTGACGTGACCGGCGTTGAAGATCAGTCCCTGGTCTTCATACCAGGACACCACCTGGCCAACCTCCTGCATGCGTGCTTCAAGGCCGATCTCGCGGGCCAGGGCGACAAACAGCAGGGTGAACGACAGGCAGTTGGCACGCCGTTGCTGCCAGGTCTCAGCCACGGTGAGGGTGGCCTCGGTGTCGTAAGCCAGGCCCAGTCCCTCTGGCCGGAATACCAGTTCAACCAGCCGGTGCAGGCGCTGTTCCGGGGAGTTCGTGGTCTTGATGACCCGCTCCAGCAGCTGCGCGCGTATTTCCGGGGGGATGGCCATCACCTGCTCCGGACTTGGCACAGCCGGAGGGGGCGCCGGAGGCGGCGCGGCCAAGGCCAGGCTGCTGGCGGCGTACAGGACCAATGCATTCCAACCGATCATGGCGATCACCCGGAGTTTGCTGCGGCCTGCCCAGTGTAGGCCTGTTGCGGGGGGATGGAAGCAGGCAGGGGACAAATCCACAGCGGGTGTGGACCAGCCCTGTGCAAACATGTGGATAACCATTGGCAGCCCTTGTGCGGCGTGGCTCGCCGGGCGCTGGTGAAATTTTCGCCATGGCCGGGCCGCGGCCGGCAGGGTCTGCTAGTATCCGCGGCCCTAGACAGTAGTGGCCGCCGCAACGGAGCGGGTACGGCAGCCGGCTTTCGATACCAGACCATGACGAAGCAGCTTTCCTCCACCGAGGCCCAGATGACCCTGGGCCTGGGCAGCGACATTCCAACCGAACGCCTGTTCTTCGCGGTGATGCCTGATGCGCTCACGGCGGAGCGGGTTGCCGAGTTGGCCGGTGGCCTGCGCGAGGAACATGGCCTGCTCGGGCATCCGTTGGCGCCGGAGCGCTTGCACGTCACCCTGCATCATCTGGGGGACTACGCCGGCCTGCCTCCGAGCCTGCTGCCCAAGGTGCGGCAAGCGGCAGCGCGGGTGCGCATGCCCGAGTTCGAGGTCTGCTTTGATCAGGTGGGCAGCTTTGCCGGCAGCGTGAAGAACCCCTTCGTGCTGCGCAGTGAGTACGGTGCCGAGTTGTTGAACGGCCTGCACGAGGAGCTGGCGCGTTGCCTGCAGGGCGTGGGTGGCAAGCTGGACCCGCGTTTCACCCCCCATATGACCCTGCTGTATGACCGCCGTCGTCTGCCGATCCAGCCGGTGCAGCCGCTGCGCTGGTTCGTGCGCGAATTCGTGCTGGTGCGCAGTTTCCTCGGCCAGGGCCGTTACCAGATCGAAGGCCGCTGGCAACTGGGCTGAGCGCGGCGTGGCATGAGTTGCGCAAACGCCTTTCGGCGGACTCCTGCATTGGATTGCCGCCACGCGTGTTCCGCCACTTCGTGACAAGATGCAGGCATGAACGACCTGCTGCAGACCCTGCCGCCGCCGCTGCTGGCCGAGCTGAAAACCGCTTACGCACAGCCGCCGCGGGCGTATCACAACTTCGCCCATGTGCAGGCGCTGTTGCAGCACTACCGCGATGTCGCCGCCGGCCCCGGCTGGCAGCAGCCATTGGAAGTGCTGCTGGCGGTGCTCTACCACGACGCGATCTACGAGGCGGGGCGTGGTGACAACGAAGCGCGCTCGGCCCAGCTTGCCGCGTCCGGTATTGAACGTTGGCTGCCGGATGCCGAAGTGGATGTGGCACGGGTGATGGCGCTGATCGAACTGACGGCGCGTCATGGCAGCCTCAGCGGAGATGGGCTGGATGCGGATGCCGCGCTGTTCCTGGACAGCGACATGGCGATCCTGGGGGCGCCGGATGCGGTGTTTGATGCCTATGACCTTGGCATTGCCGAGGAGTACCGGGGCAAGGTGCCGGGCTTCCTGTTCCGGCTCAACCGGCGACGTTTCCTGAAAAAGGTGCTGGCGCAGCCGCGTATCTTCTTCAGCGATTTCTTCCATGAACGCTACGATGCGGCGGCGCGGGCCAATCTGCGCCGAGTCACGGCCTGAGTCGGTGCTTTGGCTAAAATGCGGGTTGTCCTGCTGCTGATAGGGCCGAACCGGCCGCTGTAATGAACGAAATACCTGCCCAGGTTCCTGCAACGCCAGACCCCGATCCGCGCCCGCAACCGCCGGAAGCACCGGGTCCGAACGAGTGCTGTGGCAGCGGCTGCCCGCTCTGCGTGCTGGATCTGTATACCGACGAGCTGCTGCTTTACCGGCAGAGGTTGGCCGAATGGATTGCACGCCACCCCGAAGCGCAGCCCTGAGTCGGCGCTTTCGACATCTTTCCGTCTGTCATGGGCGTAGGCTTTGCGGCACCGTTATCGAGACCTGTACATGGCACGTGTGATGTGGTGGATGGGGGTGTTGGCGCTGAGCCTGTTGGCGACGCCGGTAATGGCGGCGGAGCAGGTCAGTCATGGCCGATTCGAACAGGTATCGGTGCTGCTGCCCAGTGGGCCGGCGCAACGCGTGGTGCTGTGGTTCGGTGATGCCACGGCCTCTGCTGAGCATCTGGCGCGGCTGCAGGCCTTGCGCGATGACGGCGCGATGGTGGTCGACATCGACACCCGGCATCTGTACCAGGTACTGGCCAAGGAGGGCGGCAAATGCGGCTTCTCCGCAGGCGACGTGGAAAATTTCTCGCGCTACGTGCAGGCGTATTACCACGTGCCGACTTATCGCCTGCCTATTCTCGGTGGTGATGGTGCCGGTGCGGCATTGGCGTATGCGGTAGCGACCCAGGCTGATCCGGATGTGTTCGCCGGCTTGCTGACCGAAGGCTTCTGCCCGCAACTACGCAACGCGACGATGACCTGCGGCGATGCCATCAAGGGCCGCGCGCTGTTGCCGCAGCCGTTGCGCTTTCCTTGGCTGAACGCAGCTGCCGGCAAGGGCCAGGCCTGTCCCGGGGCGGCTGTAGCGGCTTTCGTCGCTGGCGTGCCGTTGGCGCGCGAGTTCGCGCGAACCCACGCTGGCAGTGCCATACCCGGCGAAGTCGCCGCGGCCCGGGTACTGGGTGCGCAGCACGGCGTCAGCCTGCCTGCGGTGCCGCAGGATCTGGACGGCCTGCCGCTGGTGGAAGTGCCAGCCAACGGGCAGGGCAATACCTTCGCGGTGTTCGTCTCCGGTGACGGTGGCTGGGCCGGTTTGGACAAGGAGGCGGCGGGCGCGCTGGCGCAGGCAGGTATTCCGGTGGTCGGCGTGGACTCGCTGCGGTACTTCTGGAGCGAACGTACCCCGGCGGGGTTTGCGGCGGATCTGGATCGCATCGCACGCTACTACGCCAACCACTGGCAGCGACCGAAGCTGCTGTTGATCGGTTTCTCGCAGGGCGCGGATGTGCTGCCTGCGGCCATCAACAAGCTGCCGCCAGCCACCGCGCAGATGCTGCGCATGAGCGCGCTGATGTCGATGGGCGAGCGTGCCGACTATGAGTTCCATGTCAGCAACTGGATCTCCAGCGGAGGCGATGACGGCCTGCCGATCGCGCCTGAAATACGCCGCATGGCCGCTGATCGCACGCTGTGCATCTATGGCGCCGACGACGATGATGCACTGTGCCCGAAGTTGCCTGCGGGAAGCGCGCAGTTGATCAAGCTGCCTGGCGATCATCATTTTGAAGGCGATTACGAAGGCCTGGCCAAGGCGATTTTGCAGCACGTGCAGCGGCCTTGATGCGGGCTGTTGTGGGGGGGGGGGGGGGGGGGGGGGGGGGGGGGGGGCGGGGGGCGGGGGGGGGGCGGGGCGCGGGGGCGGCGCCCGTCGGGGCGGGGGGGGGGGTGGGGTGGGGGGGGGGCTCCGCCCCGCCCCTCGCCTCCGCCTCCCCACCCCCCCCCCCCCCCCCCCCCCCCCCCCCCCCCCCCCGCTCCCACATACCAACGGTCTTACCTTCGACTCGGATCCAGTGATATCAACCGGGTCACATCCAGCAACGCTGCTGGCAGATGCACACCGCCAGGCGCGGCCAGATAACGCGGGCGCCACTCCGGTGCGAACTTGGACTTGAAGCGGCGCAGTCCGCTGAAGCCATAGAAGCGCTCGCCATGACGCGCGACCAGGTTGGCGAAACGGTTCCAGCGGCCGGCCAGTCGATGCTGGGCCAGACCGGTCAGCGGCGCCATGCCCAGCGAGAAGCGGGTATAGCCATTGGCGGCGCCCCACAGGAACAACTCGATGAACAGGAAATCCATCGTGCCCTTGGGTGCATCCGGGCGATGCCGCATCAGGTCAACCGACAGCTCATGACCCGCCGGTGCCTGCCAGATATTGGCGAAGGCGACGATACGTCCTTCCGCTTCGACCACCGCCACCGGGAAACGGCTCATATAGCCCGGCTCGAAGCTGCCCAGCGAAAAGCCTTTCTCTTCGCCGGCTTTTTCATCCAGCCATGCATCCGAGATCTCCGCCAACTCGCCCAGCAATGCGGGCATGTCGCTGGCGGGAGCAAGCCGGAAGCTGAGCCCGCCGCGCTTGCCCTTGTTCCACGCCTGGCGCAGGTCCGCGCGCTCGCTGCCGGCCAGGCTGAAATCCTGCAACGGCACCATCGCTTCTTCGCCCAGCTTGACCAGGGTCAGGCCAAGATCGAGATAGTGCTGCCAGTACTTGTCGCTGGTCTGGTAGAACACCGGCCGCAGGCCAAGCCGGTCGGCTTCTTCACGGAAACGCCAGATCAAGGCCGCCGCCACCTGCGGCGGCCCCACCGGATCACCCATCGCCACCAGCGAGCCGCCGTAACGCTGCAGCATCACGAAGCCATCGCCGGCCTCGCTGTGCAGGATCGCCTTGTCGCCGGTCATTGCCACGCAGGCCTGGGTGTCCTGCGCAAGGGCCAATACCGGGCGCAGTTGCTCCAGTGTTGCTGCATCCGGCAAGGGCAGCGGGCTGCGGGTGCTGTGCAGCAGGCGCGCCAGCCCGAACACGATCAGCGCGATGCAGACCAGCAGCAAGGCGCGTAGCGCACGTGGCGCATTGCCGGAGGTGGCGAACTGCCACCACAGTTCGTTCTGGTACTCGACGTGGCTGTAGACGAAGAACAGCAGCCACACCGTCGCCACCAGCACCAGTGCGACATTGCGCAGCCATGGCCACGACCATGCCTCGTCCAGCAGTGCGCCTTCGCGGTAGAACTCGCGTCGCGCCGCCCACAGCGCCACCGCTACCAGCGGCAAGGTGAGGGCCACTGTCAGATGGCCGCCGCGCAACCAGGCTGGTAGCGGCAGGGCAATGCACAGTGCCAGGGCCAGCATCCATGCGGCGTGGCTGCGCCGCTGCAGGCCTTGCCCGATCAGCAACAACAACACACCGCCCAGGCTGCCAAGCAGGTGCGAGGTCTCCACGATCGGCAGCGAAGCTGGCAACACCCGCTGATGGGGCACCGGCAGGGTGCCGTCGATCAGCAGCAGTGCGCCGGCCGCAAACACGGCCAGTGCGATAAGTTGCGGCAGCCATGGCCGGAGTACCGACCACGCCGTGCCGGCACCGCTGCGCAGCGGGCGACGAACGCTGGCCAGAGCGGCGAGCAACGCGGACAGGAACAACGGCAGCAGGTAATAGGTGATGCGATAGGCCACGGCGGCGGCGAGGACTGCGGCCGGCGCAACCTGCGGCAGCAGCTTGAGCAGGCTCCACTCGAACACGCCCAAGCCGGCGGGCACGGTGGACACCAGCCCGGCCACCACCGCGACCAGATACAGGCCGACGAAACCGATGAAGCCGACCTCGGCCTGCGCCGGCAGCAGCACGTAGAACGCGGCCGAGGCCAGGCCCAGTTCGACCACGCTCAGCGCGGTGACTTCCAGCACCGTGCGTCGGTCTGGAATCCACATCCGGTGCGAGCCCCAGCCGACGCTGCGGCCGTGGCGGCCGACCAATAGCAGCATCGCGGCGAAACCGACCAGCAAGCCGATGCCCAGCGCATGCACCGCTGTGGCCGATATCGGCAATGTCAGCGCGGCGGCACCGGGTTCCAGTAGCAAGGCCAGGCCAAGCAGCAGCCAGGCACCGAACACAAAGCCCAAGGTGCTCATCAGCACCACCTGGCCGATCTCGGCAAGGCTGAGTCCAGCACGGCCGTAGCTGCGCACGCGGATGGCGCCACCCGTCAGTGCGGCAAAGCCCAGGGTCTGCCCGGCGGCGTGGGCCAGGAAGGCGGTGATGCCGACACGTGCCGCGGGCAAGGGGTGTTTGGCGCGCCTCAGGCCGATCGCATCGAAGCCGACCAGGCAGGCATAGCTGGCCATGCCCAACAACGTTGCCAAACCCAGTTGCGGCCACGAGAGACCGCGTACCGCGGCACGGATCTGGTGGTAACCGTGGTCGCTGAACTCAGCGGCCAAGGCATGCAGCGCCATTGCCATGATGGCGAGGGTGACGAGGATGGCGGCAACACGCCGCCAACCCGGCATGGAAGGTTCCGAAGACGTGGACGACGCGGTCATGCAGACGGGAGGGAGCTATGCGCTGGTGCGGCGCGGACGCATAAGACTAGCCCCCTTGCGTGATGATGGCTGCATGCGCGCAGCGCAGCATTTTCACCGCCTTCAGTCAGCGGACCGCCCACGGGCGCACTAGACTTGGCAGCTCGAACGGCGGGGAGTGGGCATGGACATTGGGTCGCACAGGGGATCTCGGCAATCGCCAGCGCTGGCCTTGGCCGTGGTGTTGGCCTTGTTGGTGTTCCTGGTTGTTGCCATTGCTCTGCAGTTTGCGCGTGATGACCTGGACTGGGTACGGGCGACCCTCAGTCTGTATCTGCACGGCCCCTATGGGCTTGTACTGCGCAGCGTCTATTGCCTGCTGGCGCTGGCCATCGCCGCGCTTGGCCTGATGCTGTACAGGCAAGCGCATGGCAGCGCACGGCGCGGCTTGCCGCCCAGTCTGTTCGCCGTGGCCGGGCTTGGTTTGGCTACGGTGGCGATAGGCGACAGCTGGTTGCCGCAGTACGCACCACTGCTGGCGCCGCTGGTTCATGGCTTGGCGGCACAGACCGCGTTCCTGTGCGTGACCGTGGCGATGCTGCTGCAGGCCTGGTGCTTCGGTCGTGACGCGCATTGGCGTCGACTGTATTGGCTGACCTGGGGTTGGGCATGGCTGGCCTTCGCCGGGCTGTGGCTGCACGTGCTGTGGCGTGGCAGCCCGCGCGGACTGGGGCAGAAGCTGGTGATTGCGGTCGTGGTGGGCTGGCTGCTGTTGGTGGCGCTTGCATCGTGGCGTCGTTCACGCAAAGAAACGCCTGAAACTTCCACTTGCCCTCACAATGGCGGCTACATCCCCAACACGGAGTCACCCTGATGATCCAGCGCTTCGATACCGGCCCGCGCATGTCGGAAATGACCATCCACAATGGCGTGGCCTATCTGGCCGGGCAAGTGCCGGAAGACACCAGCGCCGATATCGTTGGCCAGACCGAGCAGGTGCTGCAGGCCATCGACGATCTGCTGCGCCTGGCCCCGACCGACAAGACCAAGATCCTGCGCGCCGAGATCTTCCTGGCTGACCTAGCTGACTTCGCCGGCATGAACCAAGCCTGGGACAAGTGGGTGCCGCAGGGTGCAACGCCGTCGCGTGCCACCGTGCAGGCCAAGCTGGCCAATCCGGAATGGAAGATCGAGATCGTGATCACTGCGGCTGTGCCGTAAGCGGACTGCATGACCACTGCTGATCTGCTCTGGATGCGATGGCATCCGGGCAGATCAGGCTTTGAAGCTGCTGATGGCTTTGCAGGGAGGCAAGGGAAAGGAATGAAGGTTCGTCTGTTGTTTGCAGTGTGTTGTGCGTTGGTTGGTGCCAGCGCGACTGTGTCTGTTGCAGCGCCGGCGCCGCTGTCGAGGATGATCTACGCGAAGGTGCCTGTGCAGCGCATCGAGCCCTTGGAGTACCCGCAGTTCAAGCTGATCGAGGCAGAGCTGCGCAATACGGTGCGCCGCCATGGTGACCGCAGCGTCCCCAACCGCTTCTGCGCGGTTGGCTACCTGCTCGACCGCGGCACGTTGGAAACGGTGCTGATCTGGGACAACGCGCAATGGTTGATCCGCTGGTGGGGCGGTGATGCGCTGGCTACCTCGGAGGAGCGCTATGCCGTATCTGCGTCGTTCTCACCTGTTACCGACCTTCGCACCGACCTGGTCGAGGACAACCGGTATCCGCTGGGCACGCGCGCGATAGTGCGAGCCGATGCGGAGGCTTTGATTGCGGATTGCCAGGCGCATGGACGGCAGTACATCGTGCCGCCACTGCCGCCAAAAGGCGAGGATGACGAGTATTGAGGCCGCAGGATTCCGCCGGGTTGTAGGAGCGGTGTAAGCCGCGAAGCCGATACTGTTCGGATTGCAGCGTTCAACATGATCTGAAACAGCTGCGCTCTTTCGGTTTGATGCCGATGATCGGGATCTCAGACAGCTGGTTTGCTACGAGTTTCGCGGCTTACGCCGCTCCTACAACAGCAGGGGGCGGGACAGCCTGCAGCTCGATGCAATCCACCGGGCAGGGCGGGATGCACAGCTCGCATCCGGTGCACAGGTCGGCCAGCACGGTATGCATGTATTTGGCGCCGCCGACGATGGCATCGACGGGGCAGGCCTGGATGCACTTGGTGCAGCCGATGCAGTCGGCTTCGACGATCACCGCGACCTGCGCCAGTTTGTGTTCGCCACGGCTGCGGTCGTAGGGAAGGGCCGGAACACCCAGCAGATGAGCCAGTGCGCGCGCGCCAGCGTCGCCACCCGGCGGGCAGTGATCAATTCCGGCATTGCCAGCGGCCATGGCTTCGGCATAAGGGCGGCAGCCGTCATAACCGCACTGCCCACACTGGGTCTGCGGCAGCAGCTGATCGATGCGTTCGACCAGCGCAACCTTTCCTTCTCCCTGCGGGAGTGGGTGGCGTGCAGCGTCTGATGAGGCTTGGGTATTCATTGGAGAGTCCTGCTGTTTGCTCTCACCCCAACCCCTCTCCCGGCGGGAGTGGGGCTCAGGTCAGGCATTTGCCGCGATACCAGCGCTCGTGCGCCAGCGCCAGCATAGGTTTGTCTTCGCTGCTGTCGCCGTAGGCATGGATGCGCTGGTAGGTGCCCAGGTCGAAGCGCTGGCGGATCAAGGTCACCTTGCGCGCGCCGCAGTCGCCCTCGGCGTAGCGGCCGGTGAAGCGGTTGTCCTGCACCTCGAGCCGGTTGCAGATCATCAGCAGGCCCAGCTGTTCGCACCAGTGCTGCAGGTACAGGTCGAGCGAGCCGGACACGACCGCCACGGTATGGCCCTGCGCCTTGTGCCACTGGATCTGCTCCAGCATCTCCGGCCGCACCATGTCGGGCAGGTGCTCGCGCGCATAGTCGCGTGCCATCTGGCTGACCTCACCGGCATGGCGGCCGGTGAAGACCTGGGCGGTGACACGACGACGCACGCGCTGGGCCGAGATCAGCTTCAGCCGATACGCCAATACCCACGGCCCAACCCGCCACCACCCCTGCGCGCGCTGCTCCGGCGTGGCCACACGACGCAGGAACCGGCTGTAGGTGTCACAGACGGTAATGGTGTGGTCGAAGTCGAAGAGGGCTAGCTGCATGGTCCACTCCGTTCGGGAAGGGTGCGCCCGGAGAACGCACCCGTGGCCATCAGCGAACCGGCATGCCCGGCAGTGCGCCGCCGTCGGCATCCAGCAGCGCCAGTGCGCCGCCGTCGAAACCGGCCGACAGGATCATGCCTTCGCTCAGGCCGAAGCGCATCTTGCGCGGGGCCAGGTTGGCGATGAACACCACGTTGCGGCCGACGAGGGTTTCCGGCTCGGCGTAGCTGCCGCGGATGCCGGAGAAGATCTGCCGCTGGCCGAGGTCACCGGCATCCAGCAGGAAGCGCAGCAGCTTGTCCGAGCCTTCGACGAAGCCGCATTCCAGCACCTTGCCGATGCGCAGGTCGAGCTTGGCGAAATCATCGATGCCGATGTACGCGGAAGCTTCACCTTCGGCCTTCGCTTCGGTCTTCACTTCGACCTTGGCGGGCTTTTCTGCCTTGGCCGGCTTGGCTTCGGCGGCAGGCTGGGCGGTGAGGGTGTCCTTGGAGGCGTCGGTCATTGCGTCAATCATCTTGGGGTCGATACGGGTGAACAGCGCCACGTAGGCGGCGATGCTGTGTGCGGTCAGCGGGGTGGTGATGTCGTCCCAGCCGTGGACCGGGGCGTTGAGGAAGCTCTCGGCCTGCAGTGCCGTGGCCGGCAGCACCGGCTTGAGCGCGGTGACCAGCACGCGGAACAGATTCAGGCCCTGGGTGCAGACCGCCTGCAGTTCGGCGTCAGCGCCCTCTTGCTTGGCGATGACCCAGGGCTTGGTGTCGTCGATGTACTTGTTGGCTTCATCGGCCAGCGCCATGGTCAGGCGGATGGCAGCGGCCGCGTCGTTGCGCTCGTAGGCCTCACGAATCGGCGCCAGCGCAGCGATGAAGCGGTCGTACTGGGCCTGGTCCGGCAGCGCGTCGGCCAGCTTGCCGTCGAAGCGCTTGGCGATGAAGCCGGCGCAGCGGCTGGCCAGGTTGACGAACTTGCCAACCAGATCGGCGTTCACGCGGGCGGTGAAGTCGCTCAGGTTCAGATCGAGATCGTCGACGCCGCCGGAGGACTTGGCGGCGAAGTAATAGCGCAGTGCTTCCGGTGCCAAGCCGGCATCCAGGTAGGTGCGGGCCATGATGAAGGTGCCGCGCGACTTGCTCATCTTGGCGCCGTCCACGGTCAGGTAACCGTTGACGTGCAGCTTGGTCGGCGTGCGCAGGCCGCTGCCCTTCAGCACCGCCGGCCAGAACAGGCCGTGGAAGTTGACGATGTCCTTGCCGAGGAAGTGGTGCAGCTCGGTATTGCTGTCGGCGGCGAGCACGGCGTCGAAGTCGTCGCCGGTCCTGGCGCACAGGTTCTTGAAGCTGGACAGGTAACCGATCGGCGCGTCCAGCCACACGTAGAAGTACTTGCCCGGTGCGCCGGGGATTTCGAAACCGAAGTACGGGGCATCACGCGAGATATCCCACGCGCGCAGGCCGCCCTCGGCATCCAGCCACTCGGCCAGCTTGGCCTTCACGCCCGGCAGGGCCACGTCGCCGGCCAGCCATTCGCGCAGGAACTCCTGGAAGCGGCCGACTTCGAAGAAGTAATGCTCCGAGTCGCGCATTTCCGGGGTAGCGCCGGACACCACCGACTTCGGCTCGATCAGGTCGGTCGGGCCGTAGGTGGCGCCACAGACTTCGCAGTTGTCGCCGTACTGGTCGGGCGACTTGCAGTTCGGGCAGGTGCCCTTGATGTAGCGGTCGGGCAGGAACATGCCCTTGGCCGGGTCGTAGAACTGCGCCACCGAACGACGGCTGATATGGCCGGCAGCGTCGAGCTTGGCGTACAGCGCCTCGGTCAGCTCGCGGTTGGTGGCCGAGTTGGTCGAGTCGTAGTGGTCGAAATCCACGCCAAAGGCGGCGAAATCGCGCTCATGGCCAGCCTGGATATTGGCGATGAAGGTTTCCGGGGTCACCCCGGCCTTCTCGGCGGCCAGCATGATCGGCGTGCCGTGGGTGTCATCGGCGCAGACGTACCAGACCTTCTCGCCCATCATTCGCCGCGCACGCACCCAGATGTCGGCTTGGATGTAACCCACCAGGTGGCCGAGGTGCAGCGGGCCGTTGGCGTAGGGCAGGGCATTGGTGACTAGGGCGTTGCGGGTCATGGTGATGATTTGCGGCAGGGGACCGGGGATTATCGCATGGCCGGAAAGAAGCAGCCCCGGGAGGCCGGGGCTGCTGATCTTTCCCTTCTCCCGTTTACGGGAGAAGGTGCCCGGAGGGCGGATGAGGGGGAGATTTTGACTTTGCGTGGCTAAAAGCTTTCCCTCACCCCAACCCCTCTCCCGGAGGGAGAGGGGCTTCCAAGCGGGGGCTTTGAGCGGCTTACTGGTCGCGCAGCCAGGTCTGGGTGCGGCAGATGAAGGCGATGCAGCCGGAGACATCCAGCTTGCGACCGTTGTCCACCAGGGCGACCTTGGAGCTGTAGGTCTTGCCCTTGGCCGGGTCCAGGATGGTGCCGTTGGCCCACTTGTTGGCGCCGTCCGGACGGACATTCCAGAGGATGGTCATGCCTTCGATCGGCTTGCCCTTGTTGGCGCCTTCACATTTGTTGCAGACCGGATGCGGGCCCTGCTCGGACTGCAGTACCTGCAGCACCTTGCCGCTGAGGGTGCCATTGGCGGCCTGGCTGATCTCGACGATGGACTTCACTCGGCCGGTTTCGTCATCGATGGTGCGCCAGCGGCCCGCTGCGCTGTCACTGGCGCTGGCGGAGAAACCGGCGGCCAGCAGCGGCAGGGCCAGCAACAGGGTTTTGAAAGTCGTACGCATGTGTCCCCTCCCAGGGTGGGTTTGGTCAGCTGCCGGCGGCGCTGTTACGGGCCGAATGTAACCGCATTCGGTCCCGTACGGAATCCGCAGTGCAGCAGATTTTGGAGGATGTAGTGCCGAGCCATGCTCGGCAGGGGCTTCCCCGGTAAAGCCCCAGAAGCTGCCCTCACCCCAACCCCTCTCCCGCAGGCGGGAGAAGGGCTTTAAGCAAAAGCGCGGGCTTTGCGCCTCTTAGGCTTACTGCACTGTCACCCGCTTGCGGTTGTCGGCCGAAACCCGGTCGATCAGTTTGTTGTACGGGTCGAAGCCGGCCTCATCGGGCTTCTGGTCGACGGTAACGGTGATGCTCGGGGCAGCGGCGGTGATGTGATGGCGCTGCAGGTACAGCACCTTTTCATCGCGTTCCTTGCCGGAGGCGCCCTTGGCGAACACGCCGACCTCGATCCAGTCGTCCAGCGTGCCCGCGGTCTCCTTGCCCATGCCGTCTGCGTAACGCTTGTCCGCATGCAGCTGCAGGGTCACGTCGTAGCGGCCGTCCGCACGCGTCCTGGCGTTGGCCTCGACCACGCGGTTGTCGTAGAAGCTGATCTTTTCGAACAGGTCGGTGATCAGACCCTGCTGCTCGGGCTTGGCTTCGGCGCGGATGAACTCCAGCAGCTCAGCCGAGGTGGTATACGGCGGTTGCTGGAAGGCCTTGGCCTGGATGAAGCGGGACAGGGCGCGGTTCAGCGCTTCCTCGCCCATTTCCTCACGCAGGCGATAGAACACCAGCGAACCCTTCTGGTAATGGATGTACTGCTGGTTTTCCACCCGGTACAGCGGCAGTTCTTCGACATCTTCGCCACCGCGGCCAGATAGATATCTGTCCAGCTCATCCTTCAGGAACTGGCGCATGTGGCCGCGTCCGTATTCCTTCTCCATCACCATCAAGGCCGAGTACTGCGACAAGGACTCGGACAGCACGGTCGCGCCCTGCACGTTGGCGCCGATCACCTGGTGTGCCCACCACTGGTGCGCCACTTCATGCGCGGTGACATAGAACACATAGTCGACATCATCCTTGTCGCGCAGGTCGGCGATGAAGCCGATCGACTCGGAGTACGGGATGGTGTTGGCAAAGCTCTGCGCGAAGGATTGGTAGCCGGGGAACTCGATGATGCGCACCTGTTTGTGCTGGTACGGGCTGAAGTTGGCTTCGTAATAAGCCAGTGACTTCTGCACACCTTCGATCATCCGGTCCACGTTGTACGGATGCTTGGCGTCGTAATAGATCTCGATCGGAATGTTCTTGTACGTGGCCTTCTTCACCTGCCAGCGTGCCGACAGATAGGCGTAGAAGTTCAGCATCGGCCGGTCCATGGCGTAGCTGAAGCAGCGGCGGCCATCACGTTCGAACTCCTTCTGCAGATAGCCCGGTGCCAAGGCGATCTGGTCCGGTGCGGTGCAGACGGTACTGCGGAAATCCAGCCAGTCCGAGTCGTTGGAGATGTAGGTATTGGCACGCGCGGCCTCATCCTCCAGCTTGGGCATGCGCGTCGGTTCACCGAGGTCACGCTTGCGACGTTCGTTGCGGTCGCTGATCTCCGCGCCGCTGTCATAACCAAAGGCCGGCAGTACACGGCTGTTGAAGAAGCTGCCGTTGTCGACGATCTGGGTCTGTGCCTGGTCGGAAGTGATGCCGTTGGGATGGATGTCGACAGTGAAGCGGATATCGCGTTCCTCGCCTGGTGCCATCGGTGCATCCAGGTGATAGATGCGGTAGCCCAGTTCCTCATCGTGGGTGGTCAGCTTGGCGCCGCCCATTTCGATGCTGGCCAGGGTCTTGTCATCGCCCATCGCGACGTGGATGTCGGGGATGGCGGTCGCATGGGTATTGCGCACGCGGTAGACGCCGTCGATGCGCACGGACTGGGTTTCCGGGTGCAGGTCGACGTTGTTGTCGATGGCGATGATGCGCGGCTGCGGCAGGTCCTTGTACTTGCGATAGTCGCGCTCGTAGCGGGCCTGGAGGTCGAGCTGCTGGTCCGGCGAGACAAATTCATTGCGGATGTTGGTGCTCCAGTACAGCCAACCGCCGCAGGCGATGAAGGCCAGCGAGGCAGCTGCCAGACCTGCACCTAGTGGGCCGCGCAGGCGCTGTTTTGCCAATCGCAGGCGCTGCCGCCAGCCGGAGTCCACGCCGCGCACCCACAAGGCCGCGCACAGCAACAGCAACACCAGCAGGAACAGCATCCAATAGCCCTGGAAGGCCAGCTGCCCGGTCAGGAAATGGCCGTAGCCGTTCATGTCCGAATACGGGGCGATCGGCCAGCTGCCGAAGTTGTACAGGTTCTGGGTGTAGTCGAGCATGCCCAGCACCGACTGCCCGATCAGCAACAGGATCAGCAGCGCATAGCCCATGAACTTGTTGTTGCTGAGCACCTGCAGCACCAAGGCCATGCCGCCCATCAGGATGTAGACCACCGAGTCCAGCGCCAGCGTCTTGAAGTACAGCAGCGGCTCGATCTGGGTGTAACCCTTGCTCAGCTGGATGGCGATGGCGGTGAGCCCGCCGACGGCCTGGAACGCCAATACCACTGCGATCAAGGTGAGGAACTTGCCCAACAGCGGCACCCAGTTCGGCACCGGCATGGCGTCGCTGATGCCTGCGATGCGCGCGCTGCGTTCACGCCACACCAGTTCGCCGGCGTAGAACAGCACGATGATGATCAGCAGGAAGCTGAAGCTGCCCTGCAGTGCTTCCAGCATCTGCGAGGTCACCGGCCAGCTTGGCGTGCCGTACATGGTGCGGCGGTGCAGGGCGGTGGGGATGAAGTTGGCCATGCCCAGCACCAGCAACACCAGGAAGGGCGCACTGCGGAAGACACCAAAGGCATCAAACCCGACCTGGCGCAGCAGCTGCCGCCACCCGGTCGAGGCGTTGAAATTCGGGGTGACTTTGGGGGCGACCACATTGCTGCGCTTGCTGTCGGTGGTAGCAACACTGGCTACCTTCTTGCCCCGCTTGCGGCCGGTACCGCTGCGCTCGGTGCGGAACAGGGCGAATGTCGCGGCGAACAGGGCGCCGGTCACTGCCAGCCACAGCACGCGGTTCTCCAGCAGGTAGCCGGTGAACACAGGTAGGCCGGTGTTGCGCTCTTCGGCCGACCAGTAGCGCGTTGCATGGCTCATCGCACGCATGCCCAGTGGATCGAGCAGTGAGGCGATGCGCATGTTATCGATGTCGGCCAGCAGGGCGCGGCTGACGCCGTACAGCACGAAGAACACGATGACGCCGATATAGACCCACAGGATGTTGCGGGTGGTGACCGCCAGCACGGACAGCAGGGCGGTAGTGAACAGTACGTTCGGCAGCACCATGAAGACGAACGACCAAAGATAGGGCCGCAGTGATACTGGTCCCAGCCGCGCGGCATCGATCCACGGCATGAACTGGGCGATGAACAACCCGATGCCGATGATCACGTACATCAGCAGGCTGGCCAGCAGGGCCGCGCCAAGCCGCCCAAGCAGGTAGTCGCGGCGCTTGATCGGGCTGGAGAACACCAGCTCGGACGTGCCCAGTTCGAAGTCGCGCAGCAATGCGTTGCTGACGAACAAGGTAACCACCAGCAACCCGAGCAGGGTGAAGGAGGTCATGAAGCTGGCGATCACCGAGGGTGCATTGCGGTGCACGTTGCCGATGCCGCCGCCGATCTGGACGGCATCGCTGGAGGCGGCGCCGAAGGCGAGCAGGGCGAACAGCACCGCAAGCAGCCACAACAAGGGAGAACGCAGCTGCTCGCGCAGCTCGAAGCGCAGGAAGGCGAGGGTCATGGTCGTCTCCGTCAGGCGGCCTGCGCCTGCAGGCGCAGCCGCTGGAAGTAGACGTCCTCGAGGCCGGGCGCAACCGGTTCGAAGCCTGCTTCAGGGCAGTTGTCGGCGAATACATGGATCACCGGGTGGCCGCCAACCAGTCGCGTCGACAGCACGGTGAAACGGCTTTCGTAGTCAGGCAGCGCGGTCTTGGCCACCTGCTTGCGCCAGACCTGCGCCTGCAGGGCATTGATGGCATCGGCCGGGCGCCCGGTCAGCAGCACCTGCCCCTTGTTCATGATGGCCATGGTCGGGCACAGGTCGGTGACGTCCTCGACGATGTGCGTGGACAGGATCACCGCCACGTTCTCGCCGATTTCGGCGAGCAGGTTGAGGAAGCGGTTGCGTTCCTCCGGGTCGAGGCCGGCGGTGGGCTCATCGACGATCACCAGCTGCGGATTGCCCAGCAGCGCCTGGGCGATGCCGAAACGCTGGCGCATGCCGCCGGAATAGGTACCCAGCTTGCGCTTGCGTGCATCCCACAGGTTGACCTGCTGCAGCAGTGCTTCGACCACTTCCTTGCGCTGCTTGCGTGCGGTCAGGCCCTTGAGCACGGCGAAATGGTCGAGCAGGTCCAGCGCGCTGACCTTCGGATAGACGCCGAAATCCTGTGGCAGGTAGCCCAGCTTGCGGCGCAGCGCATCCTTGTCGCGCAGGATGTCGATGCTGGCGCCATCGGCGGTGGTCAAGGTGGCGCTGCCGGTGTCGGCTTCCTGCAGCGTGGCCAGGGTGCGCATCAAGGAGGACTTGCCGGCGCCATTGGGGCCGAGCAGGCCGAACATGCCGCGCGGGATGTCGAGATCGACATTTTTGAGTGCGTGTACGCCATTGGCGTAGGTTTTCGACAAACCACGGATCTGCAGCATGGGGACCGAACCTCTCCTTGGATGATGGCTGTCACATTCAGCTACAGCCGGGATTACGGCAATGCGCCGGAAGTCACTAGGTCCAGGGACGTGGTAACGGTCGGAATGTGACCTGTTGTTGCCCCCTCTCTTTGGCCGAAGGCCAAGGGGAGGGTTGGGGAGAGGTTGGATTTATCGCTTTTGATCTTGTTTTGGCTTCGCGGCTTACGCCGTTCCCACAATCTGAGGCGCTGATGTGTTGCTGGGAAAGCAACTGCCGAGCATGGCTCTACGCTCCCTCCCTTGCGCCGTAGGCGTAGGGGAGGGTTGGGGAGGGGTAGCTCCATCGCCGTTGATCTTGCTTTGGCTTCGTGGCTTACGCCGTTCCTGCAATCCGTTGCGCGGATGTGTTGCCGGGAAAGCTCCTGCCGAGCATGGCTCGGCACTACAGGGTGGGGGTTTCGTAGAGCTCGAGCGGCAGGTCGTCGGGGTCGGCGAAGAAGGTGAAGCGGCTGCCGGTGAATTCGTCCACGCGTATCGGCTCGCAGGCCACGCCTTCGCGTTGCAGGTGGGCTACTACATCGTCCAGCGCTGCAACACGGAAGGCGAGATGGCGCAGTCCGCGGGCTTCAGGCCGACTGGGGCGTGCGGGAGGATTTGGGAAGGAGAATAATTCCAGTTGGCTGCCATCGGGCAGGCGCAGGTCCAGCTTCCAGGAGTCACGCTCGCTGCGGTAGTTCTCGGCGATCACTTCCAGGCCGAGAATGCGCACGTAGAAGTCACGCGAACGCACATAGTCCGCTGCGATGACCGCGACATGATGGATGCCAAGCAGACTCATCGCGCAGCATCCAGCCAGCGCCGGGCGATGTCGATGGCCAGTGCGTAGGGTTCGGGTTCATTGCGGTTGCTCAACACGATGACCGTCAGCTTCTGCTTTGGGTAGCGCACGATCACATTGCGGAAGCCGATGCTTTCGCCGCTATGCCACAGCGCATCGCCATTGATGCGCCAGCCGAAGCCATAGAACGGGACGTCGGGTTCGCTGGTCTTTGTCGCCGGGCTGAAGGCAAGTTGCAGTGAACTGGCCTTCAATAAGCGCTCGTCGTACAACGCCGCATCCCACTTGGCCAGGTCGTCGATCGAGGAATAGATGCCGCCATCGCCGAGCACGGCGCTGGTGCTGCTCTGGTCGGTACGCTGCCAGCGGCCATCGATCTGGCTGTAGCCATAGGCGCGATTGGGCACCTCATCGACGCCGTCCTGATGCGCGTAGGTGTTGCTCATGCCCAGCGGCAGGAAGATGCGCTGGCGCAGGAAGCTGGCGAAGTCGCTGCCGGATGCCTTGCCCACCACCAGCGCCAGCAAGGCATAGCCGCTGTTGCTGTAGCGGTAGTCACTGCCGGGCGTGAAGTACGCCCGGTTCTCTTTCTGCAGCAGCTGCAGCACGTCGGCATCATGGACCTGGCGGGTATCAGCCGGGTCCATCAGCTCTTCGTAGTCGAGCAGGCCGCTGGTATGGCTGAGCAGCTGCCGTAAGGTCATCGTGTCGGCGACGGCGGGCAGGCTGGGCAGCCACTTCTTCAGCGGATCGTCGATGCCCAGCTTGCCGTCTTCGGCCAACAGCAGGATTGCCGCGGCGGTGAACTGCTTGCTGACCGAGGCCAGGCGGAAATTGCTGGCTGGAGTAACCGCAGTGCCGTCTTCGACCACGGCCAGTCCGTAGCTGCGGCGGAACGCGGGCTGGCCATCTTTCAAAACCAGCACCGAAGCGCCGGGCACCTGGCCGTCGTAGTGCTGCATCAAGCCGTCGATGCCCGGATCAGGCGGGGCCAAGGGGGTAGCAGCGGCCAGGCTGGAGCACGCGAACAGGCAGAGCAGGGCGAGTCGAGGTTTCCAGCGTGGCATGGTGGCTCCTGGGTAGGTGATCAGGCTTTCTTGCTGGCGATCCAACGGTCGATTTTGGCTTCAAGGATCTCCAGTGGCATGGAACCGTCCTTGAGGATTTCATGATGGAACTCGCGCGGGTCGAAGCGATCACCGAGTTCGGCCTTGGCCTTGTCACGCAGCAGGCGGATCTTGATCTCGCCTACGCGGTAGGCCAGGGTCTGGCCGGGCAAGGCCATGAAGCGCTCGACCTCGGAGGCGGCATCGGCGGCCGGGATGTCGGCGTTCTTGACCATGTACTCGGTGGCCTGCTGGCGGGTCCAGCCGGCGGCATTCAGACCGGTGTCGGCGACCAGGCGCACGGTGCGCAGCAAGGTGGTCTGCAGATAGCCGAGCTGGTCGTAGGGGTCGCTGTACAGGCCCAGTTCCTGGCCCAGCGATTCGGCGTACAGGCCCCAGCCTTCGACATAGGCAACATCGCCACCGAGGCGGCGGAAGCGTGGCAAGGCGGCCAGTTCCTGTTGTGCGCCCAACTGGTAGTGATGGCCGGGAATGGCTTCATGCAGGTATTGCATGGTCACTGCCCAGCGTTTGCGTGAGGGCAGGTCGCTGGTGTTGACGTAGAGCACGCCGGGTTGTTGGCCATCGGCGCTGCCCGGCTGGTAGCTGGCGGCGCTGGAGGTGGCGGCGCGCTCGGCGTCGACCGCCTTGATTTCCAGGCTGGCCTTGGGCTGTTCGTTGAACAGGGTGGGTACCGCTGCGTTTACCCGGCGGCCAGTCTCGGCATAGTAGGCAAGCAGGGCGTTGGCATCGCGGAATACGAACTGGCGGTCATTGCGCATCGCGGTAAAGGCTTTCTGCTGCGAGCCGCGGATCCTGGCCTGCTTCATCACCGCATCGATGCGGGCCTGCAGGTCCTTGACCTCCTGCTCGCCAAGCGCGTGGATCTCGGCCGGTGTGCGTGCCGGCGAGGTGCTGCTGGCAACATTGTGTGCATACCAGGCGCGGCCATTGGGCAGGGCGGCCATGCCATCGGTGCTGCGTGCAGCGGCCATGTAGTCGGTGGCGATGAAGCCGCGCAACGAACGATAGGCCGGCATGATCCGGTTCTCGATCATGCGCTTGTACTCGGCAGTGAGCCTGGCCTTGTCTTCGGCGGAGAAGTCCTCGGGCATGTTGCGGATCGGGCCCCAGAAGAGGCTCTCCTCCGCCGTGGGTTTGATCACCGCGTCCAGCTGCGGCAGCACTTTCTCCATCAGTGCGCGCGGCTGCACCACGCCGGCGGCCTTGCCTTCGCGCATGTTGGCGATGGCCTGGTCGAACAGTGCGGGGATGCCGAGCGAACGCTTGGACCAGTTCTCGTAGTCCTTGACCGTGCGGAACGGCTGCGCGCCGGCACCCGAGCCCAGCACCGCGATGATGCTGGACAGGTTGTAGTACTGGTTGATCGGCAGCATCCAGGTCGGGTACTGCTCGCCGGCCAGCGAGACCTGCGCGTCACGCACGAAGATTTCGTAACTCAGCAGGTCCTGGCCCTGCAGGCCGGTGGCGCCGACGGCCTGGACCTTGCCCAGCCATTCGACCATGAAGTCATGCGATTGCTGGCGCGAGGCCGCGGACAGGAAGTTGGGTAGCTGGTCGTTGTAGCGCTGGTCGCCCTGGAAGGTGGCCTGCAACGGGTTCAGCCGCATCGAGGCATCCCAGTACTCGTCATAGATGCGGTTGAGCTTGGCGGCGTTGTCCTGCTTGATCGGCAGCGGCACTGCGGCCGGTCGGCGCGGGGCCGGGCGCGGCGTGGTGCGGGGCTTGGCGGCGCGGCTCTGCGGCGCTGACTGGCGCTGGGTTTTCTTCTTCGCCGCGTCGGCAGGGGCCGCGACGGACAGCGTCATGATCGAGGCAATGGCAAGCGCAAGCAGGCGCAACGGGCTGTAAGGCATCAGGTGTTCCGCAAATACATCGACCCGGGAGCTTGCCCGATATCAGCGGTGACGACCAGTCGTGGCGCGGATGAACACGCGCCAGTGATACAGCTCAGGTTATGTCCCATGCCCTGTGGTTATTACCGCAAGGCATGGGATCGGGCTTACCGGTCGGCGGAGCGGGTGAATGGCACGCTGTCCGGGGCGACCGCACCGCCGGAAATGATGAAGCTCATGGCCTGGTCCACGGTCCAGTCGGTGGGGGTGAGCATCTCCACCGGGACGATCTCCAGGTAGCCGGAGGTCGGGTTGGGGGTGGTGGGCACATACACGGCGGCCAGTTCGCGGCCGGTGCCCTGCTCCTTGAGCACCCGGGTGACCAGGCCGATGGACTTCATATCCCGGTGCGGGAAGTCGATCAGTACCACACGCTGGGTGCTGCCGGGCTTGGTCTGCAGGATGTCCAGCAGCTTCTTGGCGCTGTCATAGATGATGCTGGCCAGGGGGATGCGGCGGATCACCGCGCCGAACCAACGCAGCAGCTGTTGGCCGATCACACGGCGGCTGAGGATGCCGACCAGCAGGATCACCAGCAAGGTGGCCAGCAGGGCGGTGATGTCCTGCATCCATTCGACCTTGATCCAGCCCAGATAGTCCGGGAACGAGGCGGCAATGCGCTCGGACAACGGCACGATCAACGGGCTGCTGATGCCCGAGAGCAGGACGAACACGAATTTGACGACCACCCAGGTCAACCAGATCGGCAGCAGGGTCAGCAGGCCGGTGAGGAAAAGACGTTGCAGGGAGGGGCGGGGGGCGGGGGAGACGGCTTCAGGCGACATCCGCGAATTGTAGCGTTCGGGTGTCTTCCGTATGTGCGCCGCTGAACGCTGGAACGGCTGCGTTCAGAGAAATCTGTGTTGCTGCCCTGCCTCAATCCGGCTTGCGGGCGTCCGGCTTGAGCCGCACGTAGACCTGCTTGCGCACGCGCGCTACTACCTCGCCGCTAGCATCGAGCACGTCATTCTCAAACCAATGCAGGTACTTGTCGCCATTCGCGGTCGCCGCCCTCACCTCATCGAGGGTGGCGTCATCGAGCCGGAACTCGGTCCACACCACGCCACGGCCGGGCTTGAGGAACTCGATGGTGCCGGCCTTGTCCCAGACGAAGTAGCGGCTGCCCATGTTCTGCAGCAGGCACAACATCCAGAACGGGTCGGTCATCGCGAACAGGCTGCCGCCGAAATGGGTGCGCACGTAGTTCACGTTCCACGGCCGTTGCCGCAGCTCGACCCGCACGTACCGGTAGTCGGCGCTGATGGCGGTGACGTGGATGCCGGCGAACAGGAACGGAGGCCACAGGTTGATGCCGCGGCGGAACAGGCTGGCTTTCATTGCGGATGCGGACTGACAGGGGAATCGGAGTCTAGCATTCGCATGCGTATGGAAGGATTCAGTGTGGCCAGGGCGGGGCGATGTGGTAGCCGTCGCGGCCAGCCTGCTTGGCCTGGTACAAGGCAGCGTCGGCGGCTTCGAACAGGCGTGCCGGGCCATCGTCGGGACCGGGCAGCACGCTGCAAACACCGATGGTGACGGTGGTCCTGGTCTTGCTGTGCTGGGCCTTGTCGATCGGGATGCTGAGCTGGCGTACACGGTTGATCAAGCTCTGCACCAGCTGCTCGGCGCCGGCTGGCGGCGTGTCGGGCAGGATCAGGGCGAACTCGTCTCCACCGAAGCGCGCGGCAAGGTCGCGCGGACGCCGCGCCATGTCCTCGATGGTGCGGCCCAGGTAACGCAGCAGGCGATCACCGACGTAATGCCCGTGGCTGTCGTTGCAGCTCTTGAAGTGATCCACATCGATCAGCAGCAGGGTCAAGGGACGGCCGCTACGGCGCGCGGCATCGGTTTCCCGCCGCAGCGTCTCCTCAAAGCGCATGCGGTTGGCCAGGCCGGTGAGCGGGTCACGGTTGGCTTGGCGGCGCCAGTAGCGCATCTGCCATAGCGTCCAGAACAACAGCATGCCGATGAAGCCCGCGGTCGCCGCAACGGGTGCGAACCACAGGTTGGCGCCATGGAGCAGAGCCAGGCTCAGCAGTATCGGAGCAGGGATGGCCAGTGCGCCCAGCAGCCAACGTTGGCGGATGGCGGAAGTGATGCCCAGCGCACCCAGTGCCACCAGCGCCATGGTGATTGCAGTCTGCAGCAACGGTGGCAGCGGGCGAATGGCGTTGCCGGCCAGCAGCATGGAGGCGACATTGGCTTGATATTCGCTGCCGCTCATCCAGTTGTCGCGTGACGTCGGGGTGAGCAGGCGTGGGGCGATGCCGCTGGCAGTCATGCCGACGATGACCAGTCGGCCCTTCAGCAGATCGGCAGGTATCCGGCCGTCCAGTACGTCGACATAGGACATCTGCGGAAAGCTGCCAGGCGGCCCGGCATAGCGCAGGCGCACGTAGTGATCGCGATGCCATTGATAGGGAGAAAGGGTCTGCGGCGAAGGATCGGCCATGCCCGGTAGCGGCTCGTTGATCCCGGCAAGTGCGGCACCCAATGCAGGCCAATGTGGTGAACCGATGCCTGCCTTGAGGTAGGCGCCGCGTGCAACGCCGTCCCCATCCACTTCGATATCGGTGTGTGCGAGCGTTGCTGCCGCTTTGGCAATGGCGGGTACGGGCAGCAGTTCCTCGGGTACCGCTTCGTCACTGGTCGGTGCGGCCAGTACCGGCAGCACGACCCGCCCGTTGCGGTGGATCGCGGCCGCCAAGGCCTTGTCCTGGCTGGCATCCTTGCGATCTGCGTCGGGGAGCATCAGGTCCAGCGCAACACGCTCCACGCCCGCTTGGTGCAGGCGATCCAACAGCTGCGCATGGGTGCTGCGTGGCCACGGCCACTGCCCAAGTTGCTGCAGGCTGCGGTCATCGATGGCAATGATCGCCAGGCGGGGGTCGGGCGGGTACTCCCAGTCGCCCACCAACAGATCGTAGCTGGCCACGTCCTGTTGCCAGAACACCCGGGCATGGCTGAGCCAGCCGACCACAAGCGCGCAGCCGAGTACAAACAGCAGCCTTACCTGCCAACGCGGCCGTAGTGGCCTCATAAGGCGAGCAGCAACAAGGCGCCGGCGCCGGCGCCATAGCAGAGCCGGCAGCGCAGCTGGATCTGCTGCGGCGTGGAGAAGGTGCTGGCATAGCCATCGTCTTCGATGCTCTGCACACGCACGTGCAGGGTGCCGCCACGCCAGGGGTGCTTGAATGCGATCTCGGGGATGTCCACGTGTTCATCCAGCAGCAGTCGGGAGAAGTCTGCCTTGCGCGAGATCTGCACGCGATAGTGCTGGGCGGCGCTGTCGGCCGGCCAGCGCAGGGTCAGCAGGCCCTTTTGGCCCCTGGTCGAGTCCAGAGGTGTCGCAACGGGCACATCACTGAGTTGCAGCGGCAATGCCTGGCCGTAGCGGCCGGGCATGTTGCCAGCATCGATTGAGGCCAGTCGCCAGAAATAGTTCCCCGCCGGCAGGGGGCTATGGATGCGCACTTGCTGGTTGTGGGCCTGTTGTTCGACCAAGGGGTGCAGGAAGTCTGGATTGTCGGCGATCTGAAGCACGCTGCCAGTGGCGCCGGCAACCTTGGCCCACTGGAAGCGAGGCTGCAGCTGATGCACGGTCTGTCCATGCAGTGGCGCGAGTGTCAACGGCGCGGGCAGGCCTTCGGGCACCGAAAAATCATGTTCGGCATCCAGGCCCTCGACGCCATCGGTGTCGATGGCGCGGACCAGCAGGCGCAGCTGGCCTGGCGGCAAGCTGTCGATGCGGATCTGCGGTTCTGCCAGCTCGCGGGCGAACAGTACGACGTCTGGTGTCGCCGCCAGTACGACTTCAACCCGGTAGCCCTTGGCCGCATCCAGTGGTTGCCAGGCAGCCAGCAACGGCAGTGGCTGCAGCCGCAATTGTGATTCAAGCAGCTGTGGGGCCGGCAGCAAGGGCCGCGGCTGTGCTGGCGCGGTGCCCGCTGCACGGATCAGGGTTGCGTGGCCGCCACCAATCACCCGCTGGCCGGCGCGATTGCCTACCTGCACTCGACCCTCGACGACCTCGGTGGCTGCAGGACTGTCCTCGTCGCCGGCGTTCACCCGGAACAAGGTGCCGCGCACGCTGCTGGTCGCGGTCGGAGCGGTGATGATGTAGCGCGATGCCGGCCCGCGCGCTGGCGTCACCTGGTTGCTGCTGCGTCCGCGTTGCAGGCGCATGCGGGTATCCACCATGCCGGTGGCGCCATAGCTGCTGAGCTGGTCCAGCTGCAGCAGCGAATTCTCGCGAAGTTGCAGGCGTGAATCATCGGCAAAGCTGAGGGTGACGCTGGCATCGTCACCGGTCTGCAGCTGGCTGCCGATCGGCAGCAGCATGTTGGCCTGCAAGGCGCGCGTGCCGTTGACCGGATCGCTGACCTGGACCTGGCCGCGCAATGCGACCACCCGGGCCGGTGCCGGCTGTACGCGCAACCAGGCGATAGGGAAGCGCAGGGTCTGGCCGGGCGCGAGCCGGTACGGATCTGCAATCCTGTTATGTGCCTGCAGCTGCTGCCACTGCACATCGGCCTTGAGGTAGCGTGCGCCCAGGTCCCACAGGGTATCGCCGGGGCGCGCGCGGTAGTTCCAGTCCTGGGCGCTGGCCAATGTTGCCCAACACAGCAGCAATGAGGCGACCAGCAGCTGCACCAGGGATGGGCGAACGTCGATGTTACTCACGGCCACTTAGGCTCCAAAAACGCGTGTCCGTTACGCTGACATCGTGCTGCTTGCAACTTCATCATCATGCGATCCAAGGCGCCGTGGTGAGGGCCACGGCCGGATCATCCACGATGGGCTGTCAATTTTCGTGCAATTGACACGCAAATTGAACTGTCTGGCGCCAAGTTAAAACAGTAGCGAAGACATCTTGCGGCGGTAGCGCCCCACCAGGTCTTCGTCTTCGATCACCCGGAAGGCGTCGATCAACGCTTTCTTGGGCAGGCTGTCGCGGAAGCTGCGGTCGATGCGCAGCATCTCGATGAATTGCTCCAGCGCAGCTTCATCCTCGCCTGCCAACAGCTGCTGGATGCCCAGCAGGTAACGCGCTTCCAGGTCATTCGCGTCGGCCTGCAGGCGCGCTGCCAGGAGATCGGCGGCCGGTGCGTCCTGCAAGGCGGCGGCAAAGTCCAGGCGCGCGCGTGCGCGGATGGCGCGGTCGTCGGTGGCGAGGTTGGCCGGCAGGCCGTCCAGCAACTGCCCGGCCTCGGCGGTTGCTCCGGTCTTGAGCAGTGCCAGGGCCAGGTCGAGTTTCAGCTCGGCTTTGTCCGGCTCGGCGGCGATGGCCTCGCGCAATGCGGCGACTTCGGCCTGCGGGTCCAGTGGCAAGGCCTGGATCTCAGCATCGACGGCCGCCGCCGCTTCAGCGGGCACTACACCGTGCTGGGTCAGGAATTCACGCAGCTGGCCCTCCGGCATCGCGCCGGGGAAACCATCGACAATCTGCCCATCCTTGATCAGGAAAACGGTGGGTACCGAGCGGATCTGGAAGGCGGCGGCAACCTGTTGCTCCTTGTCGACGTCGACCTTGGCCAGCTCGAACGCACCGTTGTACTCGCCGGCGAGCTTCTCCAGGATCGGCCCCAGGCTCTTGCATGGCCCGCACCAGGTGGCCCAGAAATCGACCAGCACCGGGGTCTGCATCGATTTCTGCAGGACTTCGGCCTCGAAGGTTTCGGTGGTTGCCTCGAATACGTGGGGAAGATCGCTCATGGCTGGCTACGTTGCTGTCAGGAACTTCCTTTATGGCGACGGCGGGGCGGGTTCTCAACCTCTGTGGGAACTGGTGGGGAAATGACGGGTGTGGCGGTTGCAGGGTGCTGGATAGGGGCTTCACGGATAAAGCCGGTAGTGCCGAGGCATGCGCGGCAAGGGTTTGCCCGGTAACGCCCTTGCCGAGCATGGCTCGGCACTATGCTCGGCTCTCTCCCTTTGGCGTAGCGAAGGGGAGGACTGGGGAGGGGCGGGCGCTTCGCGTGCTGATGCCATGCTGGGCGAGCCCTGCCGAGCATGGCTCGGCACTACGCTCGGCTCCCTCCCTTTGGCGTAGCGAAGGGGGGGGCTGGGGAGGGGTAGGCGTTTCGCGCGCTGATGCCATGTTGGGCGACCCCCTGCCGAGCATGGCTCGGCACTACGCTCGGCTCCCTCCCTTTGGCGTAGCGAAGGGGAGGGCTGGGGAGGGGTAGGCGCTTCGCGTGCTGATGCCATGCTGGGCGAGCCCTGCCGAGCATGGCTCGGCACTACAAAAACGCCGCCTTTCCTGGGGAAGGCGGCGTCTTCTTCTCCTCGGAGCCTGGGCCTCAGGGGTGGCTGGCCGGTTCCTGGCTGGCGGGGGGCACCGGGGTGGCCGCGGTAGCCGGGGCCACGCTGGGAGTGGCTGGCAGGGTCAACTCGGGATTGACCTGCTGCGCCTGCAAGGCCTTGATCTGCTGGTTCAGGGCTTCCAGCTGGGTGTTGGTGGCGCGCAGGTCCGAGCTCAGCGCCACCGCCTGCTGCTTGCGCTCCTGCAGGGCGTTGCTGACCTGCAGCGACTGCTGGCGTTGCTGTTCCACTTCCTGCTGCAGGCCGCGCAGGCGGCGCTCATTCATGGCCACCAGTTTCTCGCTGTAAGCCTTGCCGGCCTGCAACCGGATCGTGTCCAGATAGACCTGGGCCAGCTGCTTGGTCTGGTCGGCGAAGGTGAGATAAAGCGTCTCGGCGTTCTCGACGGAGTCGGTGCGGATGACCCGCCAGAATTCCTTCTCGTGGAACAGCGCCACGTAGTAGTTCAGCGAATCGGCATGGAACAGCAGGCTGGCACCGTAGTTACCGTTGTAGGTGGTGCGCAGCTCGGTAAGTTCCTGGTTGCCCATCAAGCGTTTCAGCTCGGCCACGGTATTGCCCACCGCGCTGTCTTCGCTGTTGGCGGGGGCGGCCGGTAGCTCGGCTTCACCGCGCTGCCAACGGCCAGCCATCGCAACCGGTGCCGTGAGCACGCCAATGACCAGGAGTAGTGCACAGCCAAACCGGCTCGGAAGCATTTCGATCCTTCTCATAAGTCCCCGTAATTCCCCCGAATTGCGATGGCCGTCGCATTTCATGAATGCGCCTTGTTCGTACCCGAGCATAGCACGCGATCTGGCGCTGGAAAGCTTTGCGGCGTGGGCTTCTGCACTGTTCGGGAAGGCGCTCATTCGACCAGCTGGCTGCGGCCGCATTGGATCGACTGCATGTGCACGTCGGTACGGCCCAACTGCAGGCCCAGGACGTCCGACAGCAGCTTTGACAGCAGGTTGCCGACGCCATCGAGCAGCGGCCGCAAGGTGTTGTCGATGACGGGTTTGAGCAACAGGCAGAGCACGCTGCTGCAGCTTCCGCTGCCGGTCACCGGGTTGTAGCCGCCGTTGCCGCTGAGGCCGCCGGGCTTGGTCTGCAGGTACTTGGCCAGCGAATTGCTGACGCAGTCATTGAAGGCCAGGCCGGCGATCAGGCCCTGGCAGGATGTCAGCCCGAGTACGTCGAGCAGGCCGCCGAGCACGCTGGGCTTGCTGATCGTGGTCTCGTAGAGAAAGCCCTGCCAGACGTCGCCCTGCACTTTCTTTGGCGTGCAGCCCAGCAGCCAGCTGTCGCAGGTTGGGATCTCGGTGGTCCAACTGCCAAGTGCCGGGAGATTGGCATCGCTGTTGCCATTGGTCAGGGCCTGCACCACGACGGCGGGCTGGTACAGGCCGTTTTTCTTGGTGGCTTCCAGATACTGCACGGCCAGATCCTTGGCCGCATCGCTGCTGTTGCCCTGTGGAGCGAACAGTGACTGCACGGTGCCGAGCAAGGCATCGACGAGGTCCGATACCAGCTTGCCCACCTTCAGGTCATTGGGTTTGACGGTGCCGGTCTGGCCAGCGCTCAAGGTCAGCTGATCGCTCTGTGACAGTGCTTCCAGCGAAATCTTCTTGTTGAGCACATCGCGGCCGAGCAGGCTGACCAGGGTCTCGTTGCCAAGCCCGGTGCGGCACAGCTCACGGGTGGAGTCCCATGGTGTGGTGGCCTTGCCGATGCAGACGTTGGCGATGGCGCTGGTGACGTCGACCTTGGCCGTCGCCGGTTGGGTTGAACAATCGATGGCGGTGAGTTGGCCGAACCCGTCGATCACGTCGATGTAGGTGGGCAGTTTGATGCGCGTGCCCAACCAGTTCAGTACCGTGCCAAGTGCGGGAATCCGTTGCGAGTCGATATCCAGGAACAGCCGCACCTGGCTGTTGTAGGCGGTGGTTCCAACCGGGCCGATGCCGATCGAGGCAGGCTCGACAATGCTGGCCTTGGCTTTGAGCAGGCCGAGGACGTCCAGCTGCGGAATCTCGACGGCGTGCTTGGAGTTGGCGATGGAGATGCTGGTGCCAAGCAGGTCGAGGGCATTGAGGTCCACATCCAGCGCGCCGTTGGCCGCTTCGCTGCCGCCGGCGATCTTGGCGAACAGGCCCGCGCTGCTGGCGGTGGAGCCCAACTGCACCAGCGCGTTGCTGATACCGGCGCCAAGCAGCTTCTGCTGCAGCAGGCGCAGGTCGACGCCGGCCAGTCCCTGCTGGTTTGCCAAGCTGGCCATCACTTCCAGCAGCCTGCCGACGGAGACCTGGTTGGCGGCAAGCAGGCTGTTCAATTCACCGACGTTGATGTCGGTGGCTACCGGGATGCCCAATGCCTGCAGCAGCCCCCTGGGGGTGATCTTGACGTTGGCCAGGCCCTGGTAGCTGGCGATCTGGGTCTGGGTCAGATCGACGCCGACCAATCGCAATATCCCCTGCAGCGGCGCATTGCTGTTGGTGTTGAGCAGCCGCGAACCGACGCTGAATGCCGCCTGCGGGGAGCTGCGCTTGGCAACGGCGGTGGCGCTGATGCGCGGCAGGGAGGTGTGCTGGCCCAGCAGCGGTACAGCTTGCCGTGAGGCGGTGACCTGTACCGCATTCAAGGGGCGGTTGTTGGCAACGCCGACAAAGCGGGCGCCCGGTGCCAGCTCTGCGCCCCAGTAGCCGCAGCTGATCGCCAGTTGACCGGCGAACTGATTGTCGGTCAGTGCGTTGTTGCGCGCGGCCAGGTTGTCCTTGTAGTCGGTGGTGCACAGCTCGAGGCGTTGCGCGCCCGCCAACGCAGCCAGGTCGGCGGTCTTCTGCACATCCCGCTTGCTCCAATACAGGTAGCCGACCTCGACCAGACCGAGTATCACCACCAGGCCGAGCAGCAGCAACAGCATTGGCAGGCCTGCACCGCCACGTTGACGCATGGTGTTGGGTAGATCGCGTAGCGCGCGTGACGGTGGAAGTGAAGCCGGGCGCGGGCTGTCCATGGTTGGCCTCAGCGGCTGCCGCCTTGCTTGGGATTGGGGAGTGCTGCCTCGAAGTACTCGGGGATGGGGTGATCAAAGCTGTTGAGGTAACGTTGGTAGCTGCGACTGGCGGCCTCGCCGAGCATCGGCAGCGCGGTGCCGGGGCGAGTGCTGTCAGCCTGTAGCTGCAACAGGGCGCGGGTGGTGTCGCCCACTTGTGAACGTGGCAGGTCGGCAAAGCTGGTGGCCGCCACCGGTGGGCTTGCGGTGGCAGCGCTTGTTGCACTCGCCGTGCTGCCAGTGTTTGCGCTGGCTGCAGTGCTGGTATCGGCCATGCGTTCGATCAACGGTGCGTGCTGGGCCGCGGCTGATGCGCAACTGCCGAAGCTGCACAGCAGCACTGCTGCTGCGATGGCTGCCGTCCGGATCATGGCGTTACCTCCTGCGAAGTGGTCGACGAGGGGCTGAAACGATCAAGCATCGAGCCGGGTGGGCGCGGCACATGCGTGGCCCTGGTTGCTGGCTGCTGGGCAGCCAAGGCGGTCGTATTGCCCGCTGCCGCCGCTTCGGGAATGGCAGCGGCGACCGGTTGCCGCAACGTCTGCGCCAGGCGATAGATCTCGCTTCGGGTTGCCGGCGGTAGATTTGCCCGCTGCATCATGCTTTCTGCGGTTGTTGCCTGGCCGGACAGCAACGCCCACAGCGCAAGATTGGAGATGGCGCGGATGTTGTCCGGCCCCAGTTCGGCGGCCTTGGCCAGAGGCGCCCGTGCCGGTTCGACTTGACCGGCCTGCAACAGTGCGAAGCCCAGGTCGCCGAGGTAGGCGATATTCAGTGGGTCGGCACGCACCGCGTTGTCGAGTGCAAGTCGCGCACCGGCATGGTCACGCGCGGCTGCTGCGATAAGCCCAAGCCCGTGCCAGGCCGGCGCGGCTTGTGCGCCTTTGGTCAAACCACGGTAAATGGCGGTTGCGGTTGCATCATCGCCGGTTTCGCGCAGCGCGTTGGCCTGCAGGATGCGCAGTTCCGGACTGTCACCGAAGCGCTGCCGGAAGGCGTCGATATGCGCCAACGAGGCGTAGTAGGCACCTTGCTGCTGCATCTGTTTGAGCAGGCCAAGATACATGCCGCGATCATCCTGCACGGCTTCCACCAGCGCCGATTCGATCGGTGGTTGCTTGTAGGCGGCACGGTTGCCGCCACAGCCAGCGAGCAGGGCAGGGACCAGTGCGATCAGTAGCAGCGCTTTGGTTTTCATCAGGTCGGCTCCCATTACATTCCCTTGATCGCGGCAGCCAGCGAAATGATTGCGGGCCCGGCAAGTACCAGCATCAGCGCCGGCAGCAAGGTGATCATCATCACCACGGTCATCTTCACCGAGAGCTTGCCGACCTTCTCCTTCATCTTCATCCGACGCTGTTCGCGCAGGCGCATGCCGAACTGCTTGAGCGGTTCCTGCACGGCGCCGCCGTGTTGGTGCACCTGCAATATCATCTGCATGAGGCTGCGCAGGTCGTCGTTGTCGAAGGACTCGGAGAGCCGTCGCAGCGATTGTGCGCGACTGCGGCCGCGGCTGTAGCTGGCATTGGCGACCTGCAGTTCGTGGCCCAGTACCGGGATGGCGATGTGCAGCTTCTCGCCAACCATCTGCAGGCTTTGGTCGATGCTGAAGCCAACACCTTGCAACAGGCGCAGCAGGTCGATCAGCAAGGGCAATTCTTCATCCACTTTCCTGCGCAGGCGACTGGCCCAGCTGCGCAGCAGCAGCTTCGGCAACAGAATGCCAAGCGCAAAGCCGACCAGCACGATGATGACCATGTCGCCGCCATGCGGCCGCAACAACAGCACGGCGATGAGTGGCATCAGCAAGGCAAGCAGCAGGCGGGTGGCAAGGAAGGCGGCGGTGCCGGTGTTGTGGTTCCAGCCAACCTGTTCCAACAGCAGCTTGTCCTCGGGTGCAAGCAGCGCTTTCTGCACGCGGCTGCCGTCGAAGTGCTGGCCGACGGCGGCAAGGTCACTCAGGCGCTGCCGCCACCAACCGGCTTTCGGCGCTTTGTCGTGTTCCAGATGCTGGGCCGTGTCCAGAGCGGTCTGCAATGCCGCGCCCGCCTGCTGGCTGCGGCGCCCGCGGTAGAGCAGGCCGCCCGCAGCCAGTACCAGGGCAAGCACGACCAGCATCATGGCGATGGCGTACAGCTGGTTCATGCGGCTCTCCGGCGGAGCTGAGGGGTGATGGAGGGCGTCATAGCGACTTGGCCAGCCGGTACAGCAGGAAGCCGCCAAACAGTTCAAGCAGCACCGCGATCAACAGGATTTTCTTGCCCAGCGGTTCCTGGAACATGGGCTGGAAGAAATCCGGGCTCATCAAGGCCATCGACAAGGCCGCGCCGACTGGCAGCAGCGCAAGTACCCAGGCAGACATGCGGGTCTCGGAGGTGGTTGCCTGCAGTTCGCGCTGGACTTCTTCCAGATCGCGCATGAAGTCGCTCATGCGCTGCAGGATCTGATCACTGCGGCCGCCGATGCGGATGCTGGTGCCGAGGATCACCGCCAGCATTTCCAAAGGGCGCAGGCGATAGGCCTGCGCGGCGTGTTGCAGGGCGCGATCCAGGTCCATGCCTGCGCGGGTATAGGTCAGGGCGTTGTCGAGGATGGGGCGCAATGGTGGATCGACATTCTGGGTGGCGCTCTGGAAGGCCATCGACAAACTGTTGCCGATGCCGGCGATGCGTACCATGTTTTCCAGGAAGTCGGGCATCTGCGCGACCAGCCGTTGCTGGATCTTGTCGATGCGCCGGTACAGCCATAGCGCCACCGCCAGCAGATACAGCGCCAGTACGAATGCGCCAAACCAGGCGCTGCCAAGGCGCAGGCCAGCCCCGATGGTGACGGCGATGCCGGGCAGCGCGATCAGGATCAACGTGCGCACCGAGTCTTTCAACCCCGCCCGACGCAGCAGCTCGGCCCAGCGTCTGCTCGGTGGACGGCTGTTGCGGGCGTCATCGGCGGCGCGCTGCGAACCCGGCTGCGAGAGACGGGTGTCGGCGTGGCTGGCGGCAGCGCGCTGCTGCACGCGTGTTGCCAAACCCCACCACAGGCCCATCGCCAGCGCCACCAGCAGCACTGCGAAACTCCCGAGCAGCAAGGGCAGCATCATGAAGAAAAGCTCCCCATGTTGGCCTCGCGCAGCTCCTGCCGGAACGGCTCGAGCTTGTGGCAGTGCGGGTGAAAGCCCAGGCCTGTCCAGCGGTCGCGTTCGCGGCTGTCCTGGTCGATCCAGGTCTCATGCTTGAACAGCTCCTGGCTGGTGATGACGTTGTCGCTGACGCCGGTAATCTCGGTGATGGAGACGATCACCCGGCGGCCACTGCCCAGGCGCGAGATCTGCACGATGAAGTCGATGGCGCCGGCAATCTGCCGGCGCAGGCTGTCTTCGCTGCCCTGGAAGCCGGCAAAACCAGCCAACATTTCCAGTCGATACAGGCAGTCGCGGGCATTGTTGGCATGCACGGTAGCCATTGAACCGTCGTGGCCGGTATTCATCGCCTGCAGCATTTCCAGCACCTCGGCGCCACGCACTTCGCCGACCACGATGCGGTCCGGGCGCATGCGCAGGCTGTTGCGTACCAGTTCGCGGATGCTGACCGCGCCACTGCCATCAAACCCGCCCATGCGTGATTCCAATCGCACTACATGCGGGTGATTGAGGGCCAGCTCGGCGGTGTCCTCGACGGTGATGACGCGCTCGTTGTGCGGAATGAAGGTCGCCAGCGCGTTGAGCAGCGAGGTCTTGCCGGAGCTGGTGCCGCCGGAGATCAGGATGTTGCAGCGGCCACGCACCATCGCGTTTAGCAGGGCGTACATCGGCTTGTCGAAGGCGCCGCGGCCCAGCAGCTCATCGGGGGTGAACGGGTCCTTGCGGAACTTGCGGATGGACACCATCGGCCCGTCAACGGCCAACGGCGAAATGATGGCGTTGAGGCGGCCGCCATTGGGCAGGCGCGCGTCGACCATGGGGTTGGAGTCGTCCAGGCGGCGGCCGAGTGGCGCGATGATGCGGCGCAGGATGCGCAGCAGGTGGCGGTCATCGCCGAAACGCTGGGTAGAGCGGCGCAATACACCGCCGGCCGAGACATGTACATCCTTGTAGCCATTGATCAGGATGTCTTCGATCTCCGGGTCATGCAGCAGATCGTCGAGCGGTCCAAAGCCTGTCAGCTCCTTCTGCAGGGCGCTGGCAACGGCTTCCATCTCGTGCGCGTTGACCGGGATCTTCCACTCCTTGACGAAGGCGGCGGTCTGCGTGCGCACGAATTTGCCGATGGTTTCCGGCGACCATGAATCGATGTCGACGCGCTGGTCCTCGACATGGTTCAACAGGTATTCGTGTGCCGCCGACAGCACGGTCTGGAACTGCTCGGTCTGTTCGAACGGCACGTTCGGTACTGGTTCCACCGACAGGGCTGCTGCGGCGATGCGCGGGGACAAGGGGGTGACTTTGTCTTCCATTGTTATCTACCCAGCAGATTGGCGAGACGGGCCAGCGGTGATGCCGGTGCGGTGGTTGGTGGCGCTGCCAGCCGACGCCGGTCCAGGCGCTGCAGCAGCGGCTGCAGTGCCTTGAGATAGGGGTCGCGTGGAGCTGCATCGGTGAGCAAGCGGCCCAGACCTGCATTGGAGCGCAGTACCCGCGAGCGGTCCGGAAGGGTGGCCAGCAGCGGCAGGTTGAAGCGCTGGGCGATCTGGGTGTCGGCCAGCCCGCCGTTGGCATCGAAGCGGTTGACGATCAGCTGTAGGCGGTCGTCGCGCAGGCCGCGGCTTTCGAGCTCGCGCATGGTCTGGTCCAGCGATACCAGTGAACCGATCGCCTGATCGGTGACCAGCCAGACCTCGGACGCGCTCTTGAGCAGGGTGGTGGGCAACAGTTGCACCGGCAGGCCACCGACATCGCACAGGCTCAGTGGGAAGACGCTGCGCAGACGATCCAGCAGGGAAATGGGTTCATGCTTCTTCAGCAGGCTGCCACTGGCGATGCCGAGCAGGGCCATGCCGCTGGCATGGTGGGCGAACGCGGTGCCGACGAAGGTACGGTCCATCCGCTCGACGCTGCGTAGCGATTCTTCATAGCTGAAGTGACTTTCCATGCCGAGGTAGAGCGCGGCGTCGGCAGCGGGTTGACCCAGGTCGATCAGCAGCAACCAACCCTGCAGGGCGGCAACATCGGGCGAGACCGGGTTCTGCTCGGCCAGGCTCACCCCGAGATGGGTCGCCAAGGTGCTGGTACCGACGCCAGGGCGCACCCCCAACAACACGATCAGGCGACCGTCAGGGCGCAGTTCCGGGGTCGCGGCTGCGCGCACCGGGCTGGGAGCCGCACCGACTCGCTCGAACACTTCCAGCATCTGTGCGGTGTTGTTGTCGATATCGACAAAGTCGCAGACGCCTGCGCGCATCGCCGCCAACAGGTGTGCCGCCTGCTCGGGGCCGGTGGTGCCCAATCCAATCATGGCCGGGCAACCGGGCAGGGCGTGCAGTTGGCGGGCGAGGTCGGTGGAGTAGGCGGCATTGCCGCCGCAGTAATCGAGCAACACGAAGGCCGAGCCTGCTGCTGCGTCCAGCAGCTGGCGCGGATTGGTTTCGCGACTATCGACCCAGCGCAGATTGGCCTGCCCTGCGAGTACGGAACCCAGACGCGCCATGTGGCGGTTATCCGGTGCGTACAGCAGCAGATTCAATTCGGGATGGCTCTGGGTCTGGGGCAAGGGCATCACCGGGGGCATGGGGGCACTTCAGCGTGAGAAGCCAGGGAGTTGGTCAGGGCTGGCCGGGTGCAGCAACCATGCGCCCCAGACCGGAAGTTTGGGTTGTGCTTCGCGCTGGCCAGGCAACGGGATCTCGGTGCCTCGCGCCAATGGTTTGACCAGGCGCGGCGTCACCACGATCACGAGCTCCTTGTCCTCACGCTTGTAGCTGAGGTTGCGGAAGAACGAGCCAAGTATCGGGATGTCGCCCAGCAACGGGATCTTGTTGACGTTCGAGGACAGCTGGCTGCTGACCAGGCCACCGATGACGAAGCTCTCGCCGTCACCCAGTTCCACCGTGGTGTCCGCGCGGCGGGTGGAGATGGCGGGAATCTGGGTGCCGTCCAGGGTGATGCCGCGGGTGTAGTCCAGGTCACTGGCTTCCGGTGCCACCTTCAGCGCGATGCGGTCTGCCGACAGTACGGTAGGAGTAACCGTCAGGCCGATGCCGAAGGGTTTGAAGTTCACCGTGGTGGTGCCAAGCCCTTGCGGTTCAAGAATGGGAAGTTCGCCGCCGGCCAGAAAACTGGCGCTTTGGCCCGATAACGCCACCAGCGTCGGTTCCGCCAGCACCCGCGCCATGCCATTGGCCTGGAGCAGATCGATGTTCGCATCCCAGGCGCCCGGGATGGATTTGGCCACCAGCTTGAATGCGGATGAAAGCGCACCGCCGTCATTGCTGCCACTGGGTGAGGTGATGCCGTAGCTGAAGCCGCCATTGATGTTCTTGAAGCTGATGCCGACCTGGCGCAGCACGCTCTTGTTGAACTCCACCACCTTGACTTCGACCTGCACCACGCCACCGCTGCTGATGGTGGTCGCGTCGCTGATCATGCCTTTTTCGCCAACAGCCGAAGCCGCGGCCTTGCGACGGGCTTCATGCTCGAGCAGGGAGCCCGCACTGCCTGACAGCAGGGCTTGGCCCGCCTGCACGGTCAGCCCATTGGCGCTGCCATCCAGCAGTCCGCCCTGTACCGCGTTGCGCACGTCCACCCGGATGCGCATTGGTGCCGCCTGCTTCTGCAACCACAACAGCAAGGTGGTACTGCCGGCGGACTTGCCAACCAGCAGGGCTTCGCTGTTGCGGCCGATGCGGGTGATATCTGCGATGGAAGGGTCGGCGATGGCGATCCGTTCGACCCCGGCGGGCAGGTTCCAGGGGCGTTGCTCGTTGAGTTCGAGCACGACAGTGTTGCTGCTCGCTTGCGCCTGTGCGGCTTGGGTCAGCGGTGGCATGAAACCACCCAGCCCGAACAGCGCCAAGGTGAACAACGCAGATGCGGTGATGGAAGAACGCTGGTGCAAGAGGATTCCTCCGGTCATGGCGAGGACTGCTGATTGGAGGGGGGCGTGCCGCGGATGATTTCGATGCCTTGGCGGGGGGGCAGGACGTGCGCCACGGTGGCGTTGTGGTGCGGCCGACGCAGTGCTCAGCGCGGGCGCTGGGCGGCGGCTGCCGCCGGCCAGTGCGTTCAGGTCGATACCGGCATAGGCGCGGTTCTCCGGGCGGGAGGCGGCTTCGGCAGCCGCTTGGTCAAGATTTCCGCGTAGCGCCAGCACCGCGGCCGGCTCGGTGAAAATGCCTTCATCGGCCAAGCCGGTGTCGCCGGGATTGCGCAGTGCCAGGAACAGTTTTCCGCTGTGTGCGGCCAGCAACAGGCGTCCTGCATCCTGTACGGGAACGGCCAGGATCGCACTGCGTGCCTGCGCGGCGTCGGCGTTTGTAGACCCGCTGCTACGACCATCACGTGATGCGATGGTTTCGGCTCGGCTGCCAGGTTCCGGTGGCGAGGCACCGACGTCGTTGCCCTGTTCGTCAGCGCTGTTGCCCACTTGCCCCACATCGGCGTTGCCGTAGCCCAATACCTGCAGGCGCGAAAGCAGCAGCCGGGCCTGTGTGTTGTTCTGGCCACCGCCAGCGCTGGAAGGGTCCTGCAGGCTCATGAACACATCGACGTAGTCGCCGGGCGTGACGCGGTTGCTGACCCCGGCAAGCTCATCAACCGGCACCGCGACCGCGCGTTCGCCGGGCTTGATGCCAATGGCAATGCCCTGGAGCAATTGTTCGCTGGTGATCATCGCGCCGGCAGCGATGTTCCTCGCCGGGGTGCGTCCTTCCACCTCATTGATGGCCGTGTAGCCGTTGGCCGGTGGCAAGGCCATTTCGGCAATGCTGAGGTTGGCAGCGGTGATCGGTTGCCCGGCAGGCAGCTCCTTGCTCGCGACCACCACCATCCGCTTGGATGGATTGGCCGGTGGCGCTGCGCTGCTGACGTCGGCAGGCTGGGTTGCGCGCCGACCGATTCCGAACGCCAGCACCATGAGCAGTGCCGCCACGGCCAGCAGCAGGATTGCAGCTATGCGTATTGCCTTGGGCATCTTGAAGCTCCTCCCCTTGGAGTCCGCGTTTAGCGGTCGCCTAGATCCAGTTGAACTACGGCGGTACTGCTCAGTGACTTGCCCATGGTCCAGCCCATCAACGTACCGGTCCCTGGCATGAAGGGATGCGCGTCATGGTTGTACGACGTGGTTACCTTGATGCACTTGACAGTGCTATCGGCGGCGCATGCATAAGGTTGAGACACGGCGATCGGTGCCGCATCGGCGCTGCTGCAGCCGGCTGCCGTCTTGGAGTAATTCAGCAGCCACTGCATCGAGCGAGCCGCTGCCTGGCAGGCATTGTTGCGTCGTTCGGCGGTGCTGCCGTAACGCAGGGAGGCGCGCGCGCCTTCACCTGCGGCCAAGGCGAGTGATTGCTGGGCGGCAAAAATCATCACGCCGGTGAAGGTGATGAACAGCAACGGCAGGACGCCGAACATCATCATCAACGCGAACTCGATGGTCACAACGCCGCACACACGCCGTCTGGCAGGCGCTCTCAGCCTAGACATGACCACCTCCGTTCATCACGACGACGATCATCGCCAGACCCAGATACGCGGCATAAGGAATGCCGCGGCGCCCACGGCGCGCAGAGCGCAGGTCCATCTGCCAATCCACCATCAGGCTGGAACCCTGCAGTGACTGCACCATCCGTTGCAGGCGCAGCGGTGCGCAGGAGGTTGCCGTCGGCCAGTTCAAGGCGACAAGCGCGTGCGCCCCGGCAGCCAGGCTGGCGATGATCCAGATGGGTAGCAGGGCGCTGCCGCCCAGCAGGAAGCCGATCACCGAAAACAGCTTCACATCGCCTGCGCCCATCCAGCCGATGGCATAGAAGGGCAGCAATGCTGCCAGCCCGATCACACCACCGAGCAGGCAGCTGGCAAGCGATGGCGGGCTGCCGATCTGCAACAGCTGCATCGCCATGACACACCCCAGCACGACCAGCAGCGCCCGATTGGAAACACGCCTGGCCATCAGGTCGCTGATCGCGACCTGGGCGCCGAGCAGCAACGCCGTCAGATAGGCGATGGTCATGGCCGCAGCCCCGGCTCAGGTGGTGCCGGTGCCGGTGCCAGCGCCACCAACCAGTTCGGTGAGCTTGGTGAGGACGGTCTGGAATACGGCCCTCAGGCCGTCGCGTGCGAAGAATATGATCAGGCCCGCGACGACGGCTGCCAGCAGACCATATTCAAGTGCGGTAACACCGTCTTCTTCCCGGAAAAACCTGCGCAGCTGTGCGTTCATGGTGTTCTCCCTGATGACCCGGTGTCGGTGTTGCACCGACAGAAAGCCGGGCGATGGGCATTGCTGCCCGATTGAGGTCATTGGGATGCACATGACACCGGCAAGAGTGTGCCGACGGTCGCTCAGGTTGCCGGGTAGTGCCGGCAGTTCCCTACCTTTGCTTCCGTTGTCCCCTGTCGGCATGCAGGGCATGCCCGGAAGCATCATTGCAATCGGTCCCGGCCACGGATGCGCAAATTCGGCAAGAACGAATTGTTTTTCATATATGTGATGGACTTCGCGATTAGGCAGTGGCGGAGCCGGCGTGAAGGCCATTTTTTTTTGTCAGTATCCATGACGCAGGGGCAGTTGAATGCATCTGTCGTGGCGATTCCGTAATGCGAGTTTCAGGCTGTGCGGCAGGGGATTGCAGGTTGTGTTCGGTTACCTGCAATGGATGGTCGGGCTTCTGAAGCGCGTCCCTGACTCAGGGGGCGCAAAGGCGTTCACATGGATGCGGTAGTCGGCGGAAACGGGTTACGGTCATTTGATCTGGCGTCGCTGAGCGGCACGCTACGCGTGTGCCACGTTGAACTGGTGCTGCTCGATGATCAGCCACCTACGGCATCGATCACCTCCTTTGTTCACGACCAGGCCTTGCTATGCACTTTCGAGGTCGGCGCACGTACCCGTGGTCGCTTCATGTTGCCGCTGGATTGGTGCCTGCTGGGATGCCTGCAGGCGGTGGATCCGGAAACCAGCTGGTGCCATGGCGTGCCCTTGGTATCGGGAAACATCGTGTCGGTAATGCCGGAAGGTGTTACCGAATTCGCCTTGGGCGCCGGCAGCCGGATGACCTTTGTGCTGGTCCCGCTCAAGCGGTTCCAGGAGCGTGCGGCAGCGCAGCGACTGGGTGGTCTTCTGGAAGAGGCGGCGGGCGTGCCGGTGTTGAGCAACCGTCCGCATGTGCCGCTGCAGGCTTACTACCAAGGCTTGCAAGAGCGCATACACCAGGGTGAAGTCGGTAGCGATGAGATCGATGCGATGCTCGATGCGCACGTCAAGGAAGTGGTGACCAATGGCCTGCCCGAGCGCGCTGGCTGCAATCGCAGCCGACGTGCCCGCTACCTTATCTTTCGCCGCGCCGAGGACATGATGTATGCCAATCTCCGGCGCCATATCTATATGCACGAGCTGTGCGACGCCGCGGGCGTCAGTGAGCGGGCGCTGCGTTATGCGTTCGAGGAGCTGGTTGGGATATCCCCGGTACGCTATCTGTCGATGCTGCGTCTGTGCGAGGCGTGCCGCAGCCTGTCCAGTGCAGATGCAGGCCGCAAGTCGGTCAAGTCAATCGCGCTGAGCTGCGGCCTGTGGGACTTGTCGCGTTTTGCCGACAGCTACCGCAGGGTGTTTGGCGAGTTGCCGAGTGAGACCTTGATGCGCGGCACTTACTCCACGGCCTGAGCTGCGCCGGGCAGCTGCGTGATGCCCATCACTTAACCGCAGTGGTTGCCGAATACGTGCATTTGCGTGCCGCTAACGGGTATCGCTTTGCCAAATTGCCGTATGGATGTGCCGGATGCGGGCAAACCATCGGACTTGAAAGCGTTGTACTGGCCTCACGAACGAAGACCTGTCCGCTCCGGGATGGGTCGAACCGGAGGCTCCACATGAACCGCATTTATCGTCTGGTCTGGAACCGCGCACTCAACGCCTTCGTCGTAGGTTCCGAGCTGGCCAGCGCACAGGGGAAACGTTCTGGTCCGGCAAAGTTGGCGCCGTCGGTGTCGTGGAGCCTGGCGGGTCTGGGCAGCGCCATCGCGCTGGCCATGGCCGGGCCCGCATCCGCGACCGACGCCAAGCTTGCCGACCTGCAGGATCTGGTCGCCAAGTACAGCAACACCGACGCACAGCAGATTGTCGCCACCACCTTGCCGACAGCTGGTGCCGGTGCTGCGCTAAATACGTCGGTGACGTTGCCGGCGTTGCTGCAGGTGGACGTATCGGCGGCAGCCGCGATCAAGCCGCATGCTGCCACTGTGCCAGCCGCGGTACGCGCACGGGTGGGTGTGCGCGCCTCGCTGCCGAAGTTGCATCCACATGGTGGGGCTGGTTCACCTGCTGCAGCGCTGGCCGTCGTAACGGATGCCGCACTCGCAGTGAAGCCGTTGGCGGCTTCGGCCAATGCTGCGGTTACTGCGACGGTTGGCCCGCTGACCGGAACCGGTGCGGGACAGCAAGGCATCGCCGCGGTGCTGCTGCCTGGCAAGGAGGAGGGCGGAAGCCCGTTGCATGGAACATTGCTTTCAACGGCTGGCGCGGTCAAGGAGCTCACCGGCGAAGTGCTGACCGGTGAGCCGGTGGCAGCGGTGGAAACGCTGACCTCCCATGTGGGGACGACGTTGACGCCGCTTGGCCAGCATCTGGGCAGCGGCGTTGAAGGTTTGGTCGGTGGGCTGCTGCCGGGCCAGCAGGGTGGAAGCCCGTTGCAGGGCACGCTGGCTGCAACGGTGGGCGCGGTCAAGGAAGTCACTGGCGAGGTGCTGGCAGGCCAGCCGGTCGCAGCGGTAGAAGCGCTGACCTCCCATGTGGGGACGACGTTGACGCCGATTGGCCAGCATCTGGGCAGTGGCGTTGAAGGTTTGGTCGGTGGGCTGCTGCCGGGCCAGCAGGGTGGAAGCCCGTTGCAGGGCACGCTGGCTGCAACGGTGGGCGCGGTCAAGGAAGTCACTGGCGAGGTGCTGGCAGGCCAGCCGGTGGCAGCTGTGGAAACGCTCACCTCACACGTCGGTACCACGGTGACCTCGGTTACCGGCCAACTTGGCAGTGGCGTTGCGGGTGTGGGTGAGCGGTTGCTGCCAGGCGCAGAGCAAGGTGGCAATCCGGTGCTTGGCGCCGTGACCGGCGCGGTGGGCGCCGTCGAGGACCTGACCGGCGGGCTGATCGAAGGAGCGGGTCTGGGCGGTGTTGTGAATGGCGTGGTCGGCGGCACTGCGCCGGTGCTGGACGGCGTAGGCGATCTTCTTGGCGCGGTGGTGGGCGGCGTGACCGGCTCGAACACGCTGGGCACGGGTGTCACCAATACGGTTGGCACGCTGACCGGCGGGCTGCAGGAAACGACCGGCGCGCTGGCCAACGGCGATGTGACTGGCACGGTGCAGAATCTGTTGGAAACGGTCGACAACGCCGCCTCCACGCTGCTGGGTGCGACCGGCAATACGCTGGGCGGCATCACCGGCTCCGGATCGGGTGTGAGTGGTGTGACCGGCGCTCTGAGTGGCGTGATCGGTGGTCTGACCGGCGGTTTGTCGAACGTTGTTGGCGGCCTCACCGGCAATCCGGTGGTGCCCGCTGCACCGCCGGCACCCAGCTCGGGCCCATCAGGCCTGATCGTCGGCAATGGTGGTCTGGTCGGCTCGGTGAACCAGTTGGTGGATTCGCCGCTTACCTCCATCCTCGGCGGCAATGGCTATATCAACAGCGGTAGCCTGAAGGTCAACAGCACCAACGTGATGCAGACCTATTCCGAGGTCTCGGTGCTGGGTTTGCCGGTGGTCAACCTGAGCCCGGTAGGCAGTCTGCTGGACGGGCTGGGTGGTTTGAGCACCGGCGGCAACTCGCATTTGACCCTGATCGGCGGGGTTACCTCCGATAGCTACATCACCAACATCAACAATGGTGACCCGGGTGGACTGCTTGGCCTGGTGTTGCCGGACGGCGCTCCGGGCTGGGCTTCCGACTGCCTCAATGTGCTCGGCGCGGTGACGGCCAAGTGCTGGGCGGTGCCTGCAGCGCAGGACTACCAGGTGCTGATCGGTGACGGCGCGTTTGCAAACGGCTCCAAGGAAGTGGTGATCGGCAGCAACGCCGAGCATCGCCTGGCAACGCAGACGGCGGACCAGGTGTTCATCGATGCCGCAGGTGGCAAGACCGGGGTGCCGACGGCTGACTACGATGCACGGCTGGGTCACTCGGTGGTGGTGGGCGACAGCGCCAAGGGCACCGCCAACGCGCAGACCCTGCTCGGTGCCGGTGCAACCTCGGACAAGGCCAACAGTGTGGCGCTGGGCTTCAAGTCCAATGCTGCCCGCGGTGGCCAGGACAATTACACCGCGTTCGGTTTGACCGCTACCCAGACCTCCATCGGCGAAGTGGCGGTGGGTTCGGCGGGGCGTGAGCGCCAGATCACCCATGTCGCCGCCGGCAGCCAGGACACCGATGCGGTGAACGTCAAGCAGCTGCGCGGCGCACTGGACCAGATTGACGACCTGGGCTTGGCCGCCGTGGTCTATGACGAAGACGCCAATGGTGTCGTCAACTACGGCAAGGTGACGCTGGGCAGCGGTCAGGCCGTCAGTGGCACGGTGCTGGCGAATCTTGCGGCCGGCTCGGTTGCCGCGGGCAGCATGGAGGCGGTCAACGGAGGGCAGCTGTTCGGGCTGGGCGGCTCGATGGCGACCTATCTGGGCGGCGGTGCGACGTTCAACGGTGGCGTGCTTGGCGCGCCGAGCTACCAGATCAACAGCATCGGTGTGCTGGGTGCGGTTTCACTGCAGTCATACGCAAACATCGGCAGCGCGTTCACCTCCATCAGTGACTCGTTGGCAAACCTGACCAACCTGTTGCCGGGCAATGTCCCGGGCAGCAGCGATCCATTGGCGGTGAAGTACATCGCCGACGGTGCCGGTAATCCGACCAACGCAGTACGTTTGACCGGCAATGGCAGTGGTGCGGCGGTGGCCCTGGGCAACGTGGCTGCGGGCAATGTTGCCACGGGCAGCCTGGATGCGATCAACGGTGGGCAACTGGCCACAACCAACCAGGCACTTGCGTCTGCCATCGGTGGCACGCTGCAGTACAACAGCACTACCGGGCAATGGAGCGCAGCCAGCTTCAACGTTACTTCGATCAACAGTAGCGGTGTTGGTACCCAGCAGACGCTGGGCAATGTCACCGACGCCTTGGCGGCGTTGGATGGCTCCATCGTCAACGTCAACAACCGCATCGACAACATCCAGAACGGTGGTGCCGGCAACCAGTACTTCGCCGTCAACTCAACCAAGGCCGCTGCTTCGGCCACCGGCCAGGACAGTGTGGCTGCCGGCCCGCAAGCCAAGGCCAGTGGCAACCAGGCGGTTGCCATCGGCAACGGTGCCGACGCGTCCGCTGCCGGCAGCGTGGCGTTGGGCGCAGGCTCGGTGGCCTCCCGTGCCAATACCGTGTCGGTCGGTGCCGCCGGCGCCGAGCGTCAGATCACCAACGTAGGTGATGGCACCGAGGCCACCGACGCGGTGAATGTGCGCCAGCTTCAGGCTTCGCAGCAGGGCACCGTGCGCTATGACCAGAACACCGACGGCAGCACCAATTACGGCAGCGTGACGATGGGGCGCCCGGGCACCAGTACCGTCATCCACAACGTGGGTACCGGCGTGGCGCCTACCGATGCCGTCAATGTCGCGCAACTCAACAAGGGCATGGGGGAGGTCATGGACTGGTCGAAGAACTATACCGATCAACGTTTCAATGACGTAAGCCGCGACATGAAGCGCATCGATGACCGTGCTTCTGCAGGCGTCGCTTCGGCGATGGCGATGGCGGGTCTGCCGCAACCCACCGAGGCAGGAAAGCGCATGGCGTCGATGGCGGCCAGTACGTTCCATGGTGAATCGAGCATGGCGGTGGGCGTGTCCGGGGTCACCGATGGCGGCCGCTGGATCTACAAGCTCAGTGGCTCGGCCAATACCCGTGGTGATGGCGGGGTGACCGTGGGTGCTGGTTTCCAGTGGTAAGCGGTGCAATGGGGACCTGCAGGAATACAACCCTGGCTACGCATCGAGGACGCTATGAACAGGAAATGGACTGTACTTGCCTTGCTGGCAACGCTGACCGCCTGTGGCAAGGGCAACGTGCGAGAGGAGTTCCCGGACCCGGCTCGCGCCTATCCCGCAGGCGGCACTTACGTGAACCTGGACAACCTGCGCCAGTACGCGCCAGGCATGAACAAATCCCAGATCCAGGAGTTGCTGGGCACGCCACAGTTCAATGAGGGCTTGTGGGGTGTACGCAACTGGAACTACGTATTCAACTTCCGCCGTTCGGTGGGAGCCGAGCCGATCCAGTGCCAGTTCCAGGTCAACTTCGATTCCAAGGGGGTAGCCAGCGGTCAACGCTGGAAGCCGGACAGTTGCGCCGCCCTGCTGGAACCGGCTCCTGCCCCGGTTGCGCCGGCACCGCCTCCGCCACCACAGGTGGTGGCGCCGCTGCGGTTATCGGCCGATGCCCTGTTCGCCTTTGACAGCGCCAACCTGTCAGCGGCGGGGCGGGCGAAACTGGATGAATTCGTGCAGGACCTCCGTGCCAGCAACGCGGCGCAGACGCTGAACATCATCGGCTACACCGATCGCATCGGTAGTGATGCCTACAACATGGATCTGTCGCGGCGGCGCGCGCAGAGCGTGCGCAACTACCTGGTGCAGCGAGGCATCCCTGCTGCTGCGATCCATGCCGAGGGGCGCGGCAACAGTGCGCCGCTGGTGCAATGCGATGAGGCTGCTGGTGCCGCACTGTTGGATTGCCTGGCGCCGAACCGCCGGGTCGAAATAGTGGTCGCCGGTGCCTGAGCCGAGGTTGCCGGGGTTGGCGACCGATGTCATTACCGGTCGCAGCCCTCACAATAGCGGCCGGTAGTCGTGGCAGCTGTGCCCCGGCCAGAGCGGGACAAGGTGTGCTGTGTTGAAGCGGAACAATGCAATGGTCTGGGCAGGTCCACTGGCGGCAGTGGTTTTCGTGGCGGCAGTCGTGGGTTTCGGCATGCAGCTGCACGGTTATGACCAGATGCGCCACCCGGTGTCGCTGCTCGGCGCGCGAGGCATCCCCGGCGGTACTGCCTTCAGCCTGCTGGGCTTCGTGGTACCGGGTCTGCTGGCTGCGGTGGCGGCACTGGACCTGATCCTGCGCATGCCGGCCGCTGCGCCGCGTCCGCTGCGGGTTGGTGGACAGATGCTGTTGCTGGCCGCCATCGCCTTTGCCGCGATGGGCCTGTTTCCCCTCGACGTGGATGACATCGAGAACCGCGCCAGCCAGTTCCACGCCAGCGCCTGGTTGCTGTGGTTGCTGGCGTTCACTGCCGCCGCCATCGCCCTGCGGTTTGGGGCGGGCAAGGCCAAAGGCTGGCGGTCCTTGTCGACGCTGACTCTGGCCTGTGTGCTTTGGGTCGTCTGCAGTGCCTTCCTGTTCGAGATCGCCATGCCGGTGGCAATGGCGCAGCGCCTGGCGTTCCTGGGCTGGCTGGTATGGCTGGTGGGCGCGGCCCGGCTGGCACCGGCGCGCAGCTGAGCGGCGCGGCACAATCACCGCGCTGGCGGGGCAGGCACGCGCAGTCAACGCGCCCGGCGCTGGCTTTGGAAATTGGCGGTTTTTTAAAAGCCCTATATTTCAATGACCTGCATGCCTTGCTGGATGCTGGCCTGTGGCCCGATTGGAGTGCAATGATGCACTGCGGTACCCTTTGCCGCTTTGCCGTTGCCCAGCGTTGACATGTCCAGCGTCGAACCGAATATCTACGATCCCCAGCAGGTTGAAGCCGCCGCCCAGAAGTTCTGGGAGGCCGAGAAAGCATTCGAGGTGAACGAAACCTCGGACAAGCCCAAGTACTACTGCTTGTCGATGCTTCCGTACCCGTCCGGTGCGCTGCACATGGGCCACGTGCGCAACTACACCATTGGCGACGTCATCAGCCGCTACAAGCGCATGACCGGCCATAACGTGCTGCAGCCGATGGGCTGGGATGCTTTCGGTCTTCCGGCCGAAAACGCCGCGATCAAGAACAAGACCGCGCCGGCCAAGTGGACCTACGCCAACATCGGCCACATGCGCAGCCAGCTCAAGTCGCTGGGCTATGCGATCGACTGGTCGCGTGAGTTCGCGACCTGCACGCCGGACTATTACGTCCACGAGCAGCGCATGTTCACCCGCCTGATGCGCAAGGGCCTGGCCTACCGCCGCAACTCGGTGGTGAACTGGGACCCGGTCGACAACACCGTGCTGGCCAATGAGCAGGTCATCGATGGCCGCGGCTGGCGTTCCGGCGCACTGGTCGAGAAGCGCGAGATCCCGCAGTGGTTCCTGCGCATCACCGATTACGCCCAGGAACTGCTGGACGGCCTGGATGAATTGCCGGGCTGGCCGGAATCGGTCAAGACCATGCAGCGCAACTGGATCGGCCGTTCCGAAGGCCTGGAAATCCAGTTCGACGTGCGTGACGTGGATGGCGCCGCGCTGGATCCGCTGCGTGTGTTCACCACCCGCCCGGACACGGTGATGGGCGTGAGCTTCGTCTCCATTGCCGGCGAACACCCGCTGGCCGTGCATGCCGCAAAGAACAACCCGCAGCTGGCCGCCATGCTGGCCGAGCTGAAACAGGGCGGTGTCTCCGAGGCTGAGCTGGAAACCCAGGAAAAGCGCGGCATGGACACCGGCCTGAAGGCCATCCATCCGGTCAGCGGCGAGCAGGTGCCGATCTGGGTCGCCAATTTCGTGCTGATGGGCTACGGCACCGGCGCAGTGATGGCCGTTCCGGGCCACGACCAGCGTGATTTCGAGTTCGCCACCAAGTACAGCCTGCCCAAGCTGCAGGTCATCGCGCTGAAGTCGCCCAAGAACGACGACGAACGCAGCTACGATGCCAACCGTTGGCAGGACTGGTACGGCGACAAGACCCGCGAAACCGAGCTGGTCAATTCCGCCGAATTTGACGGCCTGGATTTCCAGGGCGCCTTCGAGGCACTGGCCGAGCGTTTCGAGCGCAAGGCCCAGGGCCAGCGCCGGGTCAACTACCGCCTGCGCGACTGGGGCGTGAGCCGCCAGCGCTATTGGGGCTGCCCGATCCCGGTGATCTACTGCGACAAGTGTGGCGCGGTGCCGGTGCCGGAAGACCAGCTGCCGGTGATCCTGCCGGAAGACGTGACGCTCAACGGTACGGGTTCGCCGATCAAGGCCGACCTGGAATGGCGCAAGACCACCTGCCCGGACTGCGGCGGCGCGGCCGAGCGCGAAACCGATACCTTCGACACCTTCATGGAGTCGAGCTGGTACTACGCCCGCTACACCTCGCCGGGTGCACGTGAGGCAGTGGACAAGCGCGGCAACTATTGGCTGCCGGTCGACCAGTACATCGGCGGCATCGAGCACGCCATCCTGCACCTGATGTACTTCCGTTTCTTCCACAAGCTGATGCGCGATGCGCGCATGGTGGACAGCAACGAGCCAGCGCAGAACCTGCTGTGCCAAGGCATGGTCATCGCCGAGACCTTCTACCGCCAGAACAGCGACGGTTCCAAGGATTGGTTCAACCCGGCCGACGTGGACACGGTGCGCGACGAGCGCGGCCGTATCACCGGCGCGACCCTGCGTGAAGACGGCCAGCCGGTGGTGATCGGCGGCGTCGAGAAGATGTCCAAGTCCAAGAACAACGGCGTCGACCCGCAGACCATGGTGGCCAAGTACGGCGCTGACACCGTGCGCCTGTTCTCGATGTTCGCTGCGCCGCCGGAACAGTCGCTGGAATGGAACGAGGCCGGCGTCGACGGCATGGCGCGCTTCCTGCGCCGGCTGTGGGCAATGGTGCACAAGCACGCCGCCGACGGCGCTGCGCCGGCCCTGGACGCTGCTGCGCTGACTGCCGAGCAGAAGGCGATCCGCCGCAAGACCCACGAAACCATCAGCAAGGTCAGTGACGACTACGGTCGCCGCCACGCTTTCAATACCGCCATCGCCGCGGTGATGGAGCTGCTCAACACCCTGGCCAAGTTCGACGATGCCAGCGAACAGGGCCGTGCGGTGCGTCAGGAAGCACTGCAGGCGGCCGTGCTGCTGCTGAACCCGATCACCCCGCATGCCTGTCATGCGATGTGGCAGCTGTTGGGCCACGCGCAGACCCTGCTCGAGGACCAGCCGTTCCCGCAGGTGGACACGGCTGCACTGGTCAAGGATTCGTTGACCCTGGCGGTGCAGGTCAACGGCAAGCTGCGTGGCACCATCGACGTGGCCGCCGATACCTCGCGCGAGCAGATCGAAACCCTGGCCAAGGACGAGCCGAACACAGCCAAGTTCCTGGCCGGGCTGACAATCCGCAAGGTCATCATCGTGCCGGGCAAGATCGTCAATATCGTTGCGGCATAAGCCGCAACCGGTATCTCAAGTCCAGTTCACGCGGCATCAGGCAGGCTTGCTGCCTGTTGCCGCTCCCGGCCGGCTCCTCCAGACTGTGTGCATGACTCGATACCTGACTGCCCTGATTCTCGCTGCCACCCTCACCGGGTGCGGCTTCCATCTGCGTAACAAGCTCGCGCTGCCTGCCGATATGCCGGCGGTGCAGGTGGATTCAGCGGTGCGTTACAGCGAACTGGTCAAGATCCTCAACCGCGGCCTGCGCTCTTCCGGCGCCACCGTGGTGGAAGACGGCGACACGCCTGCCGTGGCTGGCAAGACGCCAGGCGTTGCCCGTCTCTTGATCCGCTCCGAGCGCTGGGGTGACCTGCCCATCGCCATCGACGGTCAAGGCCGTGCCCAGGAATACAGCCTGCGCTACGCGGTGGTGTTCTCGTTCCTGCGTCCGGACGGCAGCGTGATCGTGCCGGAACAGGCGGTGGAGCTGTCACGCGACTACGTGTCACCGCCGCAGGACGCCACCGGTACCACCACCGAACGCGAAATCCTTGCCGATGAGCTGCGTCGCGAAATGTCGGCCTCGATCCTGCGTCGTATCGACAGCGTGGTCCGCGCCGATGTGGAAAAAGCCCTGCAGGCCCCCAAGCCTGCGGAGGACGCAGCGGGCGGGGCGCACTGAGTTGACGCGTTCTGGCTTTACGCAGGCGCATAGGGGCTGAGCAATGGAGCTGCGACCGGAACAACTGGCCAGCCAGATCGCCTCCCAAGCCTTGGCGCCGGTGTACCTGATCGCCGGCCCCGAGCTGTTGCGGGTAATCGAGGCCGCCGACGCGGTGCGCGCCAAGGCGCGCGCCGATGGTATTGGTGAGCGCGAAGTATTCGATGCCGATGGTCGCGATTTTGATTGGGGGCAGTTGGCCTCCAGTTTCAATGCGCCCAGCTTGTTCAGTGCGCGGCGCCTGGTCGAAGTGCGCCTGCCCAACGGCAAGCCGGGCAAGGAAGGTGCAGAGGTCATCAGCGACTTCTGCGCACGGCCTGCGCCGGATGTGGTGCTGTTGATCACCGCCGGTGAGTGGAGCAAGGCGCACCAAGGCAAGTGGGCCGAGGCCGTCAACAAGGTTGGTGTGCTGTCGGTGGCCTGGGCGATCAAGCCACACGAGCTGACGGATTGGATCGAGCGGCGCCTGCGCAGCAAGGGTCTGCGCGCTGATCCTGCCGCTGTGCAGCGCTTGAGCGAACGCGTTGAAGGCAATCTTCTCGCTGCCGCGCAGGAGATCGACAAGCTGGCGTTGCTGGCCGATGGTCAGCCGCTGGATGTTGCCAGGATGGAGTCGCTGGTTGCCGATGCAGCGCGCTACGACGTCTTCAGGCTGAGTGAGGCGGCGTTCTCCGGACAGGCGCAGGCTGTGCTGCGGATGGTCGCCGGCTTGCGCGCCGAGGGTGAGGCGGTGGCTGCATTGATGCCGATCCTGATCCGTGAACTGCTGATCACCGCCGGGCTGGCCCGGGTGCAGGCCAGTGGCGGCAACCTGGCTGCGGAAATGAAATCCAAGGGCATCTGGGAATCGCGCCAGGCGCCGTTCAAACGCGCCCTGCAGCGACACCCCGATCCCCGCCGCTGGGAGCGCTTTGTCGCCGAGGCCTCGCAGGTCGACCGCATGGCCAAGGGGCGCGCAGAAGGCGATCCCTGGCTTGCGCTGGAACGGCTGCTGGTTGCGCTGGCTGAAGCCCGCGCAGTGCGCCTGCTTGTCCGTGGCGTGCGCTGAATGAGTACTGCCGGGCTGTCGCCGGCAGGCGCTGCCGCAGATGGCGGCCTGTGGCTGCTTTACGGCGGCACCTTCGATCCGGTTCATAACGGCCATCTGGCCATCGCGCGCTGCGCTGCAGCCGAGCTGCAGGTGCCGGTGCACCTGATGCCGGCCGCCGATCCGCCGCACAGGGCGCCGCCTGGTGCCAATGCCGCCCAGCGTGCGCACATGCTGGCACTGGCGGTTGCCGACGAGCCCAACCTGCTGTTGGATACCCGCGAACTGCAGCGTGCCCAGCAGCAGCCCGGCGTGCCGTCATGGACCGTGGACACACTGCGCGACCTCCGCGCCCAGATTGGCCCTCAGCGGCCTTTGGCCATGCTGATGGGCGCTGACAGCCTGCTCGGCTTGCCCAGCTGGCACCAATGGGAGCATCTGCTCGATCTTGCGCATATCGTGGTGGCTGAACGCCCAGGCAGTGGCCTGGATGGCGATCTGCCAGCGGAACTTGCGCAACGGCTGAAGGGCGCCTGGGTCAGTTCGTCCGAAAGCCTGACCGCCAGTCCGGCAGGAGCCGTCTGGCGGCTGCGCCAGCCGCTGCATGCCGAGTCGGCCACCGAGGTACGGGCCGCCATTGCCAGTGGTGGGCCATGGCGGGATCTGTTGCCTTCGGCGGTGGCCGGGTACATCCTTGCGCAAGGCCTGTACGGCAGTGCCGCGCCGGTGTGAATGCCGGCAGCGGGCATGTTCTCTATAATCGTCCCCCTTAATTCATCGAGTTCTGCTGCTTTGACCACCGAAGCCCAAGTCATCAAGACCCAAATGCCCAGCCCGGCACCCTCCGTACCGGCCCTGCTGGCGTCCGTTCACTCCGCCCTTGAGGAGATCAAGGCCCGGGATGCCGTCGAGCTCGATGTGCGTGGCAAGTCCAGCGTGGCTGATTACATGGTGGTGGTCTCCGGTACCTCTACCCGTCACGTCAAGTCGATTGGCGAGGAAGTCGTGCGTTTCGCCAAGAACCTTGGTGTGATGCCGCTGGGTGTCGAGGGCGAGCGCGAAGCCGAGTGGGTGCTGGTTGATCTGGGCGATGTCATCGTCCACGTCATGTTGCCGCGCGTGCGCGAGCTGTACGCGCTGGAGCGTCTGTGGACCGTCGGCGACCAGCCGCGCTCGGCCTACGACGACGAAGACGAGCAGGATGCTGGCTGAGCCTGACGGCCACAGCTTCTGTTGCTGTGACGGCGCCGCAGGGCGCCGTCTTCGTTTGTGCAGGTTGATAGGAGGGGACGCATGAAAGCCAGATTGATCGCCACCGGTGAACGCGCGCCGTCCTGGGTGGCGCAGGGCTTTGCCGAGTACCAGAAGCGCCTGTCGCATTGGTTGCCGCTGGAGCTGGTGGAAATCGAGCCGGGCCTGCGTGGCAAGGGGCGCGATCCCAAGCGCGCGATCGAGGACGAGGGCAAGCGGGTATTGGCTGCGCTGCCCAAGAATCCTTACGTGGTGGCACTTGATGTGCCTGGCAGGCAGCTCAGTTCCGAGCAGCTGGCGCAGCGTTTGGAACACTGGCGTACGCAGGGACGCGACCTGGCGTTCCTGATTGGTGGCCCGGAAGGGCACGCAGCGGAAGTGTCCGCAGTGGCCGACGAGAAGTGGTCGATAGGTCCGCTGACCTTGCCGCATATGCTGGTTCGGCTGGTCGTGGCCGAGCAGTTGTATCGCGCAGCGGCGATGTTGGCCAATCACCCCTACCATCGCGCGTAATTAACGTATAGAATGCGCCTCCCCGCCCGAATAGCTCAGCCGGTTAGAGCACTTGACTGTTAATCAGGGGGTCGTTGGTTCGAGTCCAACTTCGGGCGCCAGTAATATCAAAGGCTTGCATCGGAAGATGCAGGCCTTTTTCATTGCGGACGTAAAATTGGACGTAAAATTACCGGCCTTACGCGCGAGCCCGACAGCCTCACCGATGGAACGATAGGCCTCTCCAGACATACACTCTGGACGTCAGGGGGAGTCAATGGCAGCCAGGATCTACTACGACGGAGAGTGCCCGTTCTGCACGCGCTATACGGCGCTGCTTCGCCTTCGAGAGTCGGTCGGCAACGTCGACCTGGTCAACGTGAGAGACGACGCTGTGGCGCGCCAGGCGCTGCAGGCGAGCGGCTACGACCTCGACCAGGGCATGGTGGTGGATCTGGATGGCCGGCTTTACGCCGGCGCCGACGCCATGCACACCCTGGCCATGCTCAGTGGCGGCAGCGGATTCCTCAATCGAATCGTCGCGAGTGTGTTCCGCTTCGCGTGGCTGGCCACGTTGCTGTACCCAGTGCTGCGGGCTGGCCGGGCGTTGACGTTGTTCGCGCTGGGACGCGAGCGGATCGCCGGCAACTCGATCGAGCATCAATCGCTATTCGCGATCTTCAGCCATGCATGGGGTCTGCTCGCCTACCTGCATCTGCTGTACTACATCTACTACGAAGGCACCACGCACGTCTTCTGGACCACGTGGGCAATCGGCGCCTTGGGTGCCTACCTCACGGTGCGGCCGCGCTCGCCTCGCACGTTCGTGCTGCTGTGCGGCTTCATGCTGTGGGACGCCTGGGCGCAAATGCCGGTGTATTCCAACCACACCATCCTTCGTAACTTCGTACTGCTGGCGATCGCGACGGCCGCGATCTACAACTGGATCCGAGGCCGCAGCTGGTCATGCTTCATGCGCAGCTTCGCGCCGATCGGACGCTGCCTGCTGGCCATCATGTACGTGTTCGGCGTCTTCCATAAGATCAACACCGACTTCCTGGATCCTACCGTCAGCTGCGCCGTCGCACTCTGGCAGACCATGCCGGAGCCGTTGCCGCAACTGGACACGCAGTGGTTCCGCTGGCTGGCCATCTACGGCACGCTCATCGGCGAATCCGCCATCTTGCTCGGGCTGCTGTTCCGGCCAACGCGCCAAGCTGCGATCATCGCCGGCATCGCGTTTCACTCGTTGCTGGCACTGAGCGGCTATGGCTTCTATCCGTCGTTCTCGACGCTCGCGGTGGCTCTGCATCTGCTTTTCCTGTCGCCCGAAGCGGCGACGCGCATCACGACCTCGGCCCAATGGGCGAACCTGCAGGGCGCGCTAGGGAGGCGCAAAGGGCAGCTGCTGGTAGTGCTCTGGTTCGCTGGAATGTGGCTGCTCACCAAGAGCGGCAATACGTCATCGCTCGGCCTGTTCTGGCTTCCGTGGGCGGCCTGGACGATCTACCTGGTCGGCAAATACGGCAAAGACCAAGACGGGGAAACAACGCTGGGCCCGGCGCTGATCTCGCGCTCCTGGATATTGAACGTCGTATCCCTGTTCTTCTTCGTCAATTGCTATGCACCCTACCTCGGGCTGAAGACAGCCCAATCGATGAACATGTTCGCAAACCTGGCGGTCGAAGGCGATTACAACAACCACCTAATCTTGCGCGGCAAGCCCGGCCCGTTTGGTTACCTCGATGACGTGGTGAAGCCAATCTCGGGCGGTTCCCAGGTGTCCACATACGCCGCCTCGCAAGGGCTGCACCTGACGTACTACGATCTGCTGAATATCCTTGAGCGCGATCGCACCGCTGTCGTCACCTACGAACGTCACGGCGTGGTCTACAAGCAGCAGTCCTACACCACGCTGAAGCCGGACATCGACCGAACACTGCATCCTCGCTGGTTCCGGAACTGGTTCCTGTTCCGTCCGATCGACATGCATTCGCCGAAGCCTTGCTCGCTTTCGCAGTGACTACAGCAGCTGCGCCTGGCTATCGTCCCAGTTCTTGATTATCAGTTCGCCGGCGGCCGCCTCGCGGCCGGTGCGGCCGACCGTGTAGTGGATCTGCAGCGGCACCATCGTGAAGCCGTCGAACACGCGGCGGATCTCCGAATGGTCGTTGATCGAGAGAACCACCTTGCCCTGGCACGACCGCATCATGCTGGCCATGCGCTCATACTCGCTGAAGGGGAACTCGACGCCGTAGCCCTCGGTCTCCCAATACGGCGGATCCAGGTAGTGCAGCGTCGCTGGCCGGTCGTAGCGCTGCAGGACCTCGTGCCACGGGCCGTGCTCGATGATGACGTTGGCCAGGCGCAGGTGGACCATGCTGAGCTCTTCCTCGATGCGCAGCAGGTTGAGCTTCGGGCCGCTGCCGCTGGCCACGTAGCCGAAGTTCTGGCCGTGGACCTTGCCACCGAAGGCGAGCTTCTGCAGGTAGTAGAATCTGGCGGCGCGCTGGATGTCAGTCAGCGTCTCCGGCCGCTCCATCTGCGCCCACTCGAACATCTCGCGCGAGACCAGGCTCCAGCGGAACATGCGGACGAACTCGTCCAGGTGATGGCGCACGCAGCGATACAGGCGCACGAGCTCGCCATTGATGTCGTTCAGCACCTCGACCGGCGCGGGGTACGGCCGCAGCAGTAGCGCGGCTGCTCCGCCGGCGAAGGCCTCGACGTAGCATTCGTGCGACGGGAAGTGGGGATAGAGGTGGCGCAGCAGCTTTCGCTTGCCGCCTGGCCAGGGGATGATCGGGTTTGGCATCGTTGCGTGTCCTGATAGGCTGGACCCGCCTCCGCGGAGGTGGCAGGGCCCTGGGCTGGGGACACGTGCGCAATCACGTGATTCTTCTGGCGGCCGCCGGCGTGTTGACGCACGTCGGTGGTCGCCCTGTCTTTCAACCTCTCGTCTGCACCGGGTCGCGACCGTAGGTGCGCTCGTCCTGGATCCGGCCGTCCTTGCCCTTGATGAACAGCTGCGCCGGCTTGCCCTGCTGCCAAGCGCGGTTCGCCGCGTCGACGGCGTAATCGATTGCCGGCTGCTTGAGCTCGAACGTGCCGCTCACGACGCTGTCGCGCGTCACGCTCCAGCCGCCCTCGACGTCGGGGAGTACTTCGAATCGGATGCGTCTCATGCTTGGCTCCTGCAGCCGTGTGTCTAAGCAACGTATGGGGTAACGCGATCTATGATCAGCGCGTTCTTCTCGCCCGAAAGCTCGTCCAATGCGATCACGTAATGCAGATCAGTCCCGTCCGAAAGGTCGATGTTCATGCCATAGCAGGCGAGCGCGGTGATGCCGTTGACAATTGCGCCCGCCTCTTCGGCGATCTGCAGCGAGGTCATCCCGGATCCGGCGTCCGCGGGCTCGCCATCGGTGACGAAGAAAGCCAGCCGCTTAGCGTCGCCAGGTGCTCCCGAGAAGAAGTCCGGCATGTCCATCACGCCGGCCGTGAAGTACGTGGTGTAAGCCGACGTGCTGCCGCTCACCCAGGTCTTGAGGTCATCGATGTCGCTGCTATCAACGCCGCGCCGCAGAATCGATGTCCGACCTGCAGGCGAAGTGCCGAAGCCGACGATCATGATGTCGGTGTTCACATTGCGCTCGGCGATCAGCGAGCCGATGAAGTCCAGCGCCGCGTTGATCGCGGACTTCATGTTCGTCAGGCGCGTCTGCCCGTTTGGGGTCATCGTGTCCATCGACCCGGACAGATCCAGCGCGAAGTAGACAGCGACCGATGAAGGCGAGACCAAGCCTATCTCCGCCACTTCCGGGTACCAGCACTCGTCGTTGTCCCAGCCTTTCAGGATCCGCCGCAGCTTGAAAGAGGCGGGTTTCGGATAGGGGTTGAAGGCGCCGTACCGGCCGCCCTGGAACACGCCGCCGGCTCGGCCGCGATAGGCGCTCTGTTCGGGTCCAAGCTGCCCCGCTAGATAGCCGCTGGGCGCTTGGCTGGGCTCTCCGAATCTGACGTCGAACGTTCCGGAGATGCCGCCTTCCGATGTCTCGCCGCCCCACAGGTTCTCGGCGTTGATGTAGATCTGACCGCTGCTGGTTAGCTCGCCGCGCCATGCCGTGCGATCACCGCCCCGGAACTCGAGGAACGCGTCGATCGGACCCTTGCACCAGCCGAAGTGCATGATCAGCTTGTACCAGTAGCCGACGGTGGTCTTCTTGCTGCTACCGCCCATGCTCTGCCTCTTCCTGTTCTTTTGCGTGCGCCACCAGGGCAAGCGCGAACCCGTCGCCGGTCGCTTCGAGCACCGCCGCGTCGATGCCGTCGCGCACGAAGCTCGTCCAGTCCAGGCCGTGCCTTGCAAACCAAGCACGGCCGCCGGCAGCACAAAAGCCCGGCTTCGGCCCGAAACCTCGAATCGTTCGCATATGCTCGATGCGCACGATCACTTCTTGCCGCCTTTCTTTCGGATAGCGTCCGTGCCGGCGGGCTTCCAACCGAGGACGATCGAATCGTCGACCCACACGGTGCCGTAGATCCGGATGATCGACTTGCCATCTTTCACGGTCGGCGCGTTGCCCTTCTGAGCCTCCTGGTTCTGCGGCTTGGGACGCATCGCGTAGGACACAAGCAGCGACAGGATGATGACCACGATCGCCCAGATCACTTGCACCCATGCGGCGTGCACTGGGCGGCCACCGACATACTTCGTGGCATAGACGCGGGCCCGCGCCTCGTAGGCGATCGCGAGAAACAACGCGCGCAGGCGCTTAGCGTGAAGGGAGCGCATCACCACACCGGGTTCCCATCGAAGAGGTTCTTCACTGGCAGGTACATCGACCCGCCGTAGTTTTCGCCGTTCTCGAAGTAGCCGTCACAATCCGCCCAGTTGTGCGCGCATCCTGGGTAGGCGGTCACCTCAAGGTCATCGGCAAGATCTGCGGCGCCGTAGTTGACGACGATCGCGGCGCCCGTGTGGGCCATGATGGTGCGGAATTCCTTGAGGCCATCGGCCCGCGTCCATTCGATGTAGCCGCCAGCCAGACGCCCGACCGGCAATGTCGCGAACTCCGGTGCGGTGAGCATCAATCCACTCACGTCGCTCAGCACGGCGGGCAGCGCATGGAGTTCCTTGTCGACGTTGCACATGCCCAGGCCTTGGCCGTACAGCGCTAGTGGGCAGCCACGCTGCCACTTCAGCTGCAGCCCGCTCCTGCGGCCAGATGTTCGCGACGGTTCGCACGTGAGTTTCAGTGTCGTGTCGGTGTAAGAAGGAGCAACGACGCGGCCGATCCACTCGGTCGCCACCTCGCTGTCGCCGTAGTGCTGCGCCATGCAGGTGACCATCACTGGATCGCTGGGCGGGTACGGCCGCCACCACGACGCGATCTCCACGTCGTCGTCGCCCAACTTCAACGGCAGCGTAATGGTCACGTTGCTCCGTTTCGCATCGACGCCTTCACGGATCGGGCCGCGAGCGATGCTGATCGGCATGAACTCTTCCGAACCAATGGTGATCACTCGGTCGGCGCTGGTGTAGTGCTTGGCTATGGGGCCGCGCTCGAACCGGAAGAGTGCGATCGGCTGGCCGAACCAGCGACTGAACTCGCGAATGCTAAACGTCATCGGTCACCGCCATGAAGCTCATGTCGCATACGCCGATGCCGTCAGCGTCTGTCTGGTGGTCGATCTCGATCTCGTCGCTGGCCTGCGTGCAGAGGCACATGAACGACACGAGCCGGATCCTTGCCGGCGTGACGCTTGCGCCCAATGCCGAGCTCAACGTCAGCGATTCATTGGCTCCGGCCTCGCTGGATCCGGTGACCCGGCGGTAGTAGACCGTGCCGTCCTTGAGTTCGATGCGGATGTCGCGCCGGCCCTGTTGCTGGCGGCCGAACAGCGTGTAGCCGCACCACTGGACGGCGACGGTCGTGCTATCGGCCGCGATGGTAGCCACTACCTTCAGGTCAGCAGACCAGCTGGGCACCCACACCGGCGACAACCGACCCGCCAGACCGTAGAGCAGCGATCGGACGACGCCATGCTCGACGCGGCCATCCATCAGCCAACGGTGCGAGGCGCTACGGAAGGCACGGCCGGCCAGGTCGAACACGGAAGGCGGTCCGCTGCCCTCGTCGACGATCTCGATCTGCCGCGCATAGCTGGACGTAGGATCTGATCCCTCGTCGGGCCGATGCTCCAGGACCGGGAACCCGAGGTATAGGGCGGCCGGAAGGATCGCGGGCCAGTCGCACGCCTCTGCGATTTCGAAGCTGACGCTGCGCTTGCCTGCGACGTCGTTCCAAGCGCGCTCTTCCGCGCCGTCGACGACTCGGGCCGTGCGGATGGGGTACAGGCGGGTGCCTGCTGGCCACGCGGCAGTGAGAGGCTGCAGCAGCGCCAGGCTATCGCTCAGAACTGCGTCGATGGTCACGACCTCAAACGCGTTCACCGAGCGCCACAGCATCGCCTGGCCGCCTTCCCGGAACTCGAATCCGGCAGTGCGGCAGGGAACGACGGTGACGTCCTCGGCGACGCCAGCAGACAAACGCTGGACGTCTGGCCAGATCGGCAACGCCCACAGCTTCGTGCCGCGATCGAACAGAAGCGCATCCGCCACACGCCGCGCTTGCTCTTCGGCGACAACGTCGAAGGTGAAGGTGCGGCGCGGGCTGATCCACCCGCCTTCCGCGAACCCACTGCCGGTGTCGAAGCTCGCTTGCGAGAGCAGCGATGCGATCTGCGCGCCCTGGGCGAGCGCACCGGCGATGAAGCCGATGTTCTGCGGGAATCCTGCCTTGCTCGCTTCGGCCACGTTCTGCGCTAGCGCGACGGCCGCCTGCGCGACGGCGAACGCCTTGCTGATCGCGAACAGGGCGCGATACGTCTTGCTCTGCTCGCCGCCGTAGGCCTTGGCGATATCCGCCAATTGGCCGAACGTCGAGGAAGCGCCCGCAAGCATCGCCTGCTGGCGGGCCGATTCAATCTGGCGCAGCGCGTTCTGGTGCTGCGTGGTGAGCGCTTGTTCCTGCGCGTTCCACTGCGCCTCGACGCCGTCCTTCAGGCCCTTGGGCAGCATGGTCTCTACACCACGCATGGTGTGGCCCTCTCCGACCTGCTGGGTGCCCACCAGGACGTTTTTGAGAACGCCACCCATCGGGCCTGCCGCCTGCTCCAGCAGGTGGTTGAACAGCCCTCGGCCCTCGAGCTCCCGATCGGCGTCGCGGATCCAAAGGGAGTCCAGTCCCACACGGCCAGCTATGTTGGCACCGGTGAGTTTGTTGACTGGCCCCCGCAGCAGAACCTCGGCGCCGCTGGGGCCCAGTGCCTCGGCGAGGAGCGCTCTGAACTCCGTCTCTGCGTCCCAAGGCTCGTCATCGTCACCGAACGCGGACTGCAGGGCGTTGAGGGTACCCATGGCCACGCCCATCATCGGCAGGCCCAGGGCGCCCGAGAACAGGGCGCTCAATACCTTGCGCGGCGATCCAGTGCTCGAGGATGTGAGTCCGTGGCAGGTGCTGCTGCAGGGCGCCGGCTTCAGCCCAGCCGAGGTGGCGGAGCGGTATGAACGCAACCGCGCGCTGAAGAACTACGAGGAGCACATCACCAAGCGACGCCAGAGCCTGATGAATGCCTACGCCATGGCCATCCGGAACGGTGATGCAGCGGATCGAGTTGCGGTCATGGAGAAGGTCCGTGCGTTCAACAAGGCGAACCCGGAGCTCGCCATCTCCTCCGACAGCATCCGGGCTTCTTTGAAGTCCCGGGCCAGGTACAGCGCGAAGGCCGAAGCGGGCATCGTCATCAACCCCAAGCTGGCGGCGCGCCTGCAAGAGAGGGTGGGGCCGGCGGAGTAGGCATGTGCGAGGAAATGCAACTTTCTTGCACCCCAAGGTGGACGGTAAAAAAAGGGGCAATTTCGGGGCGTCGGCAATCCGCCGGCGTTGTTACAGGGGTTAGTTTTGAAAAAGGAAAAGCAAAGCCAGCGTGCCCTGGTACTTTCGTTTGGCAGCGAGGTTGCACCGGGCGGTTTCCGGCCGGTGCATCCAGACCAGGACGCAGGCAGCGGCACGCCTGACGGCAGGGAGCATTGCCGCAGGGCGGCCGAGACCTCGATGGAGAAAGAACTCAGCCCCGACCACGTCGTACTGTATGCCGAGTTTCGCAAGGGCCGCGGCATGCCATCGACTGGTGTTGTGAAGCAGTTTGATCAGATCACGAAGGACATGCTGACCCAGGCTCGTTCCACGCAAGTTGTGGCGACGATGATCAGAGCGGAGCTGGGACTGCCTGAGCTCGGTTGATCTGCATCGCTCTGGCGGGTGAATGCTCGCCAGAGCCAGCTATGCATTCTGGGACAACAGCAGTGCGCGATGCTCAGCTTCTTCTTTCTTCCGCCGGGCCCTGTATTCAATCACCTTCCTCTCAAAGAGAGACGTTGGATCCCATTGGCCATCGTTCTTCCGTGGTCTAAGACGGGCATGTGAACGAAGTCTCGAAACCGCTTTTATTGCGTCAAGGCCAATAAGGGAATACTGATATTGGCTCTCTTGGTATGTCCGGATATATTCGGGGGGGTCATCCCCGTAGGTGAACACATCTGCGATCGCGTTATCCGCCGCTCTTACCTGGTTGGGTAAGTCCAATATCGGGAACATGACATCTTCGGGGATGGATAGCCATTCCACTTGGAGCTGCTCCGGCTCAAATTTTGGGCGCGAAGCCCTAGGGTGCATCTCCCCTATTTGATCGGGCTCCCCGCTGTCTTGGGCAACCTCGCTACATGCAAGGATGAACCTGTCGAGCTCGCCCCCGACAATGGCTGTCAAATAGGCGGCGGCCTTCTTGGTCCTTTGTCGATGAGACCACCACTCTCGAATAGTGGTAAGGAATGCACCCACAATGACACCGAGCAAGCCGATCAAGGCTGGAGTCATTTGTTGAAGGAGCTTCCATGCTTCTGGGCTCAGGTCGTCCATGGCCTTGATAAGTGAACTTGGGAAAGTCGTTATAGGCCGGTGGCGCGCTAGCCGCAAGGCAGCTCCTATGCCGCCTACGCTAGGTGGACATCGGGTGTCATCACTCTGGCATCGCTGCCGTGTCGCGACCACGGCAGGATGGGGTTCTCAGTGTCGCGATCTGTCGCGCACTGTCGTGCTTAGTGATTGATTTTCCTAGTGTCCCGGGACCTTGACATGGTAGGGGTCACAGGTTCGAACCCTGTACCGCCCACCACTTGAAACTACGCGGCAGCGACGGTTTCGGTGGATTCACGTGACGAGCGAATCAGGCGTTCTGGCCTCCCATTCGCATCCCGTAGACCCCGGCAGATCCGGGTATCTCTTGGTTCAGCAGAGTCCCTTGTGGTCACTCTTCCTGCGCGTCTCGCAGTGCGCTGGATTGCGTGCTGGGCGATGCCGTGTGTGAGTCCCTCGCTACGCCTGTCGCGACAGCACCTTCATCCGTTGCACGGGAGTATCTGTTCGCCTGATGCTGCGAGTTTCTCTGGTGTTGGCGGTGGCCGGGTGCTGCGTGCGCTGCTATCCGTTGGCCACGTCCCGTGGGCTGGCTGGTTGCCCTGTTGAATATTCGTTGAGGTGGCGTGATGTCCAGTCGTAGGCAGTTTCTTGCCCAGCTTTCTGTTGGTGTCGGTGCGGCGGCATCTGTGAAGATCGGCATGTCTGCGCCGCTGGTGGCAATGGCCGAGCCGCAATGGCGCGTGCCTGCGGAGGAGGCGTCGCAGGAGCGTGTATTTCTCGCCTATGCCGCATCCAGGGCGGTCTGGCGTGATTGGGCTGGCCCGGTGAACCGGACGGTTGCGCTGCTTGCCAGGACGATAGCCCGCTATCAGCCTGTCACCATTCTGTGCCGCCAGGCGCAGGAGGCTGAGGCCAGGCGTGCCTGCGGCACTGCCAACATCCGCTATATGCCGATGCCGCTCGATGACATCTGGGTGCGCGATTACGGCGGTTGTTTCGTGCTTGGGCCTGATGCGCAGCTCGCATTGGTTGATTTCAACTTCAATGGCTGGGGGCGCAAGCAGGCTTTTGCGGCCGATACCGCTGTGGCGAAGATCTTGAGTGGTGATCTGCAGGCACGCTATATACGCAGTCGCCTCATCGGCGAAGGCGGTGGTATCGAGGTGGATGGTGATGGCACGGCGATCATCACCGAGAGTTGCTGGGTCAACGACAACCGCAATCCGGGCATGAGCAGGGGGCAGGTCGAGGCTGAACTGAAGTCGGTGCTGGGCTTGCGCAAGATCATCTGGTTGCCGGGAATCAAGGGGCGCGACATCACCGATGCCCATGTTGATTTCTATGCCCGTTTTGCCTCGCCAGGTGTGGTCATTGCCAATCTCGACAACGACCCTGAGTCCTATGATTTCGCGGTTACCCGCCGTCATCTGGAGATTCTGGAGGCAGCCACCGATGCGGCCGGGCGACGATTGCAGGTGCATACGCTGTCGCCACCGCAGGCGCCGCGCGACAACGTGTACACGCGCGAAGCCGACTATGCGGCGGGTTACATCAATTTTCTGCCAATCAATGTTGCGGTCATCGCTCCCGAGTTCGGTGATGCCGAGGCAGATGCGCGCTGCAGGGATCTGCTGAAGTCGCTCTATCCGGGGCGCGAGATCGTCCAGCTCAATATCGACCCGATTGCTGCCGGTGGTGGCGGCATTCACTGCGTGAGCAAGAATCTTCCGGTTTTTGGTGGGGCACGGCGGCAGCTGGGTGTGGCTGGGCATTGAGGATCCGTGGGTGTGCGGCCGTTTCGAGGGGGCGGTTGGCTGGACCGTCGGTTACTGGCCGCAGGAGGCCATCGGGGCCTACCCGTGGTTGCCAGCTTTACGGGTTTTGCCGGGCTTTCGGGCGGTCCCGGGTTGCTTGGTCGGCGTGGCTGGGGCGCCTTCATTCTGCTGAAGTCCGGCTGCGGGGGCTGGGGTTCAGGCTTCTGGCGCTGGGGGTGGCGTGTGGCGCGGAAAGTCCCCAGAGCAGGTTTGCCCCGATTGGTTTACTATCTTCCCCAACAACCCCTTCGGCAATCGAGGTGGCCCGCGCCAAGCGCCGGCCGAGCGTGTGACATGAGCACTACCATCGCCCACTGCTGATCTCCCGCCACCGCCCTGATGCAGGCGCCGTCGTGGCGCTTTTTTATTGCCCGAAACCCCATGAAACTCCCTTGAGGCAGCGCCTGTTGGCGTTGTTTCCAACCCGCTCGGCGGGTCGTGACCTTTGGTGAATCCCATGATCAACATCACTCTCCCAGACGGCAGCGTCCGTCAGTTCGAAAACCCGGTCAGCGTCATGGACGTTGCCCAGTCCATTGGTGCGGGCCTGGCCAAGGCCACCATTGCCGGCGCCGTGGACGGCGTGCAGGTCGATGCCAGCGACGTGATCGATCACGACGCTTCGCTGCGCATCATCACCGCCAAGGACGAGGAGGGTGTGGAAATCATCCGTCACTCGTGCGCCCACCTGGTCGGTCATGCCGTGAAGCAGTTGTACCCGGAAGCCAAGATGGTGATCGGTCCGGTCATCGCTGAAGGCTTCTACTACGACATCTACAACGAGCGCCCGTTCACGCCGGAAGACATGGCGGCGATCGAGAAGCGCATGGGCGAGCTGATCGCGCAGGACTATGACGTGATCAAGAAGGTCACGCCGCGCGCGGAAGTGGTCGAAATCTTCAAGGCGCGTGGCGAGGACTACAAGCTGCGCCTGATCGAAGACATGTCCGACGACATCACCGCGATGGGCATGTACTACCACCAGGAATACGTGGACATGTGCCGCGGCCCGCACGTGCCGAACACGCGCTTCCTGAAGTCCTTCAAGCTGATGCGCATCTCCGGTGCGTACTGGCGTGGCGATGCCAAGAACGAGCAGCTGCAGCGTATCTACGGCACTGCCTGGGCCGACAAGAAGCAGCTCGAGGCCTATATCAAGCGCATCGAAGAAGCTGAAATGCGCGACCACCGCCGCATCGGCAAACAGCAGGACCTGTTCCACCTGCAGGAAGAGGCGCCGGGCCTGGTGTTCTGGCACCCGAAGGGTTGGTCGATCTGGCAGGTCGTCGAGCAGTACATGCGCAATGTCTACCGCCAGAGTGGTTACGGCGAAGTGCGTTGCCCGCAGATCCTCGACGTGAGCCTGTGGAAGAAGTCCGGTCACTGGGATAACTACCAGGACAACATGTTCTTCACCGAGTCGGAGAAGCGCACCTATGCGCTGAAGCCGATGAACTGCCCGGGCCACGTGCAGCTGTTCAACCAGGGTCTGCACAGCTATCGCGACCTGCCGATCCGCTACGGCGAGTTCGGCGCCTGCCATCGCAACGAGCCGTCCGGCGCGCTGCACGGCATCCTGCGCGTGCGTGGTTTCACCCAGGACGATGGCCACATCTTCTGCACCGAGAGCCAGGTCGAAGCCGAAGTGACGGCCTTCCACCAGCAGGCGCTGGCGGTGTACAAGGCGTTCGGTTTCGAGGAAATCCAGGTCAAGATCGCGCTGCGTCCGGAATCGCGCCTGGGCGATGACGAGACCTGGGACAAGGCCGAGGGCGCGCTGCGCACCGCGCTGTCCAGCTGTGGCGTCGAATGGCAGGAGCTGCCGGGCGAGGGCGCCTTCTACGGCCCGAAGATCGAGTATCACCTGAAGGACGCCATCGGCCGTACCTGGCAGCTGGGCACCATGCAGGTCGACTTCATGATGCCGGGTCGCCTCGGTGCTGAATACGTGGACGAGAACAGCCAGAAGCGCCATCCGGTGATGCTGCACCGTGCGATCGTGGGCTCGATGGAGCGTTTCCTGGGCATTCTGATCGAGCAGCACGCCGGTGCGTTCCCGACCTGGCTGGCGCCGGTGCAGGTGGTGGTGGCCAATATCACCGACGCCCAGGCCGATTACGTCGACGAAGTTCGCAAAAGCCTTGCAAATCAAGGCTTCCGGGTTGACGCCGATTTGCGCAACGAGAAGATCGGCTATAAGATTCGCGAGCATACGCTGCAGCGCGTACCGTACCTGCTGGTCGTGGGCGACCGCGAGAAGGAGAACGGGGCCGTGGCGGTACGCACGCGGTCAGGTGAAGACCTTGGTTCGATGTCGGTTCAGGCCTTCGTCGAGCGGCTGCAGGCAGAATTGAAGCATTGAAGTAAGTAGGGCCCCGGCCCCGGCGGACACTCCGCAGGGCCGGTACTAATCCACTTGGAGATTGCAATATCAGTATCCCTGACAACAAACAGAACCGCCGTAATCAGGAAATCCGGGTGCCGCGCGTACGCGTGATCGGCAGTGACGGTGAAATGATTGGCGTGTTGTCGCGCGACGAAGCGCTGTCCATGGCCGAAGATGAAGGCCTGGACCTGGTTGAAATCCAGCCCCAGGCCGATCCGCCTGTCTGCAAGATCATGGACTTCGGCAAGTTCAAGTTCGAGATGCAGAAGAAGGCCAACGAGGCCAAGAAGAAGACCAAGCAGGTCGAGATCAAGGAAGTGAAGTTCCGTCCGGTTACGGACGAGGGCGACTACCAGATCAAGCTGCGCAACATGCGTCGTTTCCTCGAGGACGGCGACAAGATCAAGGTCAACATCCGCTTCCGTGGCCGCGAAATGAGCCATCAGGAACTGGGTCGCGAGATGGCCAACCGGATCGAGGCTGATCTGGGTGAGGAAATCGTGATCGAGTCCCGTCCGCGCCTGGAAGGCCGGCAGATGGTCATGATGATCGCGCCGAAGAAGAAGTAAGCCGTCGGCCCACGGGCCTGCTGCTTTGCTGAACAGGGAGGGGCTTCGGCTACCTCCCTGTTTGCATGCCTGTTCAGCCAATTTGGGTGCCAGCCTGCTTGCAGTTTGCAAGTGGCTGGTGCACAAGGCATAATGGGCGGCCCGGTTCGCCGGGTTTGTTGTTTGCTTCACCCCCAGGACCTGCCTGCCTCCAGTGGGAGCGCGGGCTTTTGACAGACAAGGGCAAGGATGGAAAGTGTGGGTCAGCCCACCGCCCAGTCAGTAAAGAGACCATCAAGGACATAGCAATGCCCAAGATCAAGACCAACCGGGCGGCGGCCAAGCGTTTCCGCAAGACCGCCTCCGGCAAGTACAAGTGCGGTCACGCCAACCGTAGCCACATCCTCACGAAGAAAGCGACCAAGCGGAAGCGTAACCTGCGTCAGACGAATCACGTCCGCGCAGAAGACGCAGGCCGTCTGGACCGTATGCTTCCCTACCTCTGAGGACTGAACCATGGCACGAGTAAAGCGTGGTGTGCAGGCGCGCCGCCGCCACAAGAAAGTATTGGATCTCGCCAAGGGCTATTACAACGCCCGTCGCAAGGTCTTCCGCGTTGCCAAGCAGGCAGTCATCAAGGCGCAGCAGTACGCCTACATTGGCCGTAAGCAGAAGAAGCGCAATTTCCGTTCGCTGTGGATCACCCGCATCAATGCGGCTGCCCGCATCAACGGCCTGAGCTACAGCCGTTTCATGAACGGCCTGCTGAAGGCTGGTATCACCCTGGACCGTAAGGTTCTGGCTGATATCGCCGTGCACGACGCAGCCGGTTTTGCCGCTCTGGCAGAAAAGGCCAAGGGCGCACTGGCGGCATAAGCTCTTCCTGCAGCAGTTGTAGCGTTCACGCGCAGCGGCTGTGGTGAGACAATGCATGGGGAAGGGCGCAAGTCCTTCCCCATTCTTTTTTGTGCTGGTTGCCGCTGCCGATGGTTGCGCGGCGGTCAGCCACTGGTGGCGACGGGGGTCGGCCCGGCGCGTACCGCGTAGGCAAGCCGGCCAGAGGTTTCGTCGATCCCATGAGTGACATCCAATCCTTGACCGCGCAGGCGCTGGCCGATGTGGCCGCGGCGCAGAGCCCGGAAACGCTGGAAAACCTGCGTGTTTCGCTGTTGGGCAAGAGCGGCAGCATCACCGCACAGCTCAAGCAGCTTGGCGCATTGCCGGCCGACGAGCGCAAGGCAGCAGGCGAGGCGATCAATATCGCGCGCGACGCCGTGTCCTCCGCGTTGGGTGAGCGCAAGACGCTGCTGGAAAACGCCGCGCTGGATGCACGCCTGGCCTCTGAAAGCATCGATGTCACCTTGCCGGGCCGCCATGGCGAACGCGGCGGCCTGCATCCGGTCACGCGCACCCTGGAGCGCATCACCGAAATCTTCGCCCGCCTCGGTTACGAACTGTCCGAAGGCCCGGAAATCGAAGACGACTGGCACAACTTCGAGGCGCTGAACTTCCCGCCGCACCACCCGGCGCGCGCCATGCATGACACCTTCTACTTCGGCGACGGCCGCCTGCTGCGCACGCATACCTCTGGTGTGCAGGTGCGCTACATGGGCGACCACAAGCCGCCGCTGCGCATGATCGCGGCCGGCAAGGTGTACCGCAGCGACAGCGACCAGACCCATTCGCCGATGTTCCATCAGGTCGAAGGCCTGCTGGTGGACGAGCACTCCAACTTCGCCGACCTCAAGGGCACCTTGTCCGAGTTCGTGCGCGCCTTCTTCGAGCGCGATTTCGAGATGCGTTTCCGCCCGAGCTACTTCCCGTTCGTGGAGCCGGGTGCGGAAGTGGACATCGCCTGGCAGCAGCCCGATGGCAGCACCCGCTGGCTGGAAGTGCTGGGTTGCGGCATGGTCCACCCGAACGTGTTGAAGTCTGTTGGCATCGATCCGGAGCGCTACACCGGCTTCGCTTTCGGCCTGGGCGTTGAGCGTTTCGCGATGCTGCGTTACGGCGTCAACGACCTGCGCGCCTTCTTCGAAAACGACGTCCGCTTCCTCAAGCAGTTCGCGTAAACGAGCAGCTGTAGTGCCGAGCCATGCTCGGCAGCTCCTGATCCGCTCAATAACGTTGACCAACCCCAGGCGCAAAGCGCCGGGTATCAACAAAAAAAACCGCAACGGGAGGCGCGCCTCCCATCAAGGTAGACACATGAAATTCTCTGAAAGCTGGCTGCGCAGCCACGTACCGACCACCGCATCGCGCGACGAACTCAGCGCCGTGCTGACTGCCATCGGTCTGGAAGTCGAAGAAGTCACCGCGCTGGGCGCAGGCCTGGGCAACGTGGTGGTCGCGCGCATCGTCGAAGCTACCCGCCATCCGGAAGCCGATCGTCTGCAGATCTGCAAGGTCGATGCAGGCCAGTCCGAACTGCTGCAGATCGTCTGCGGCGCGCCGAATGCGCGCCCGGGTCTGGTCGCGCCGCTGGCCATGGTTGGCGCGCAGATCGGCGAATTGAAGATCAAACCGGCCAAGCTGCGTGGCGTGGAATCCAACGGCATGCTGTGTTCGGCCAAGGAGCTGGGCCTGGACAACGATGCCTCCGGCCTGCTGGAACTTCCGGACGACGCACCGGTCGGCACCACGCTGGTTGATTACCTCGGCCTGCCGGATGCCAGCATCGAGATCAAACTCACCCCGAACCGCGCTGACTGCTTCAGCGTACGCGGCATCGCCTTCGACGTGGCAGCCGCTACCCGCAGCGAAGTGAAGCCGTTCGCTGCCGACGCCGTACCGGCTCAGGGCGCTCGTGAACTGAGCATCCAGCTTGATGCCGGTGCCGAAGCACCGCGCTACCTCGGCCGTGTGATCGAAGGCGTCAATGCCGCTGCGACCACGCCGCTGTGGATGGCCGAGCGCCTGCGCCGTAGTGGCGTGCGCCCGGTGTCGCTGCTGGTCGACATCACCCAGTACGTGATGCTGGAACTCGGTCAGCCGATGCATGCTTATGACCTGGATACGCTGAAGGGGCCGATTGCCGTGCGCCGTTCGCGTGCCGGTGAAAGCCTCAAGCTGCTGGACGGACGCGACGCCGCGCTGGATGACAGCTTCCTGGTGGTGACCGATGCCGACCGTCCGGTCGGCCTGGCTGGCCTGATGGGTGGCTTCGATACCCGCGTCACCGATGCGACCAGCAAGGTATTCCTGGAGGCTGCGCATTTCGCCCCGGCGGCGATCATGGGCCGCGGCCGCAAGCTCGGCCTGCACACCGATGCCGGTCACCGCTTCGAGCGTGGCGTGGATCCGCAGCTGCCGCGCACTGCCATCGAGTACGCGACCAAGCTGGTAATGGACCTCGCGGGCGGCACGCCGGCGCCGGTCACCGAGGCCGTGCGCGAAGCCGACCTGCCGGTCGCCGCCAGGATACTGCTGCGTCGCGCCCGCATCGTGCGCGTGCTTGGCATCCAGATTGAAGACGCCGAAGTCGAGCGCATCCTGCGCGCGCTCGGCATGCAGGTCGAGGCTGTTGCAGATGGTTGGAACGTTACCGGCCCGAGCCGCCGTTTCGACATCGCCATCGAAGAAGACCTGATCGAGGAGCTGGCTCGCATCCACGGCTATGAGTCGATCCCGACCACCTTACCGGGCGGCGCTGCACGCATCGCCATGCCCAGCGAAACCCGTCTGGATGACCTCAGCGTGCGCCGCCAGCTGGTGGCCCGCGAAATGCTGGAAACCATCAACTTCGCCTTCGTCGATGCCGAGCTGCTGAAGCAGTGGCAGCAGAGCGAAGGCCTGGTTGCGCTGGCCAACCCGCTGTCGGCGGAGCTGGCAGTGATGCGCCCGCTGCTGCTGCCGGGTCTGGTGGCAACCCTGGGTCGCAACGTCGCCCGTCAGGCTGGCCGCGTGCGCCTATTCGAGATTGGCCGCGTGTTCGCGGCGCAGGCCGGCGAGGGCAAGCCCGCGCCCAAGGAAACCGTTCGCATTGCAGCTGCAGTGTGCGGCGACGCTGCCACCCTGCAGTGGGGCGAGAAGGCGCGCAAGGTTGATTTCCACGACCTCAAGGGTGATCTGGAATCGCTGGCTGCGGCCTCCGGCGCCACGCTGGAATTCCGTGCCTCGCAGCGCCCGTATGCGCACCCGGCCCGTTCGGCGGACATCTGGCGTGATGGCGAGTGCATCGGCTGGATTGGCCAGCTGCACCCGCGGCTGACCAAGGCGATGGACGTGGATGCCGATGTCTATGCTTTCGAGCTGGACCTGGCCCCGCTGGCTGCACGTTCGCTGCCGCGTTCCAGCGAGTTGTCGCGCTTCCCGGCCGTGCGTCGTGATCTGGCGGTGGTCGTGGCTGAATCGGTCAGCTGGGCTGACCTGTCGGCCACCATCCGTGCTGCCAGTGGCGAACTGCTGCGCGAAGTGGCGCTGTTTGACCGTTATGTCGGCCAGGGCGTCGAGCCGGGCTTCAAGAGTTTGGCTATGGGCTTGATTTTGCAGGACAAGTCGCGCACATTGACGGACCGCGACGTGGAAGCCGTAGTCACCGAGGTGGTGGCGGCGATTGATCGCGGGCACGGCGCAAAGATCCGTGGCTGAGGCGGCATACAGGGAGCAGGCATGGCATTGACCAAGGCGGAGATGGCGGATCGGTTGTTCGACGAAGTTGGTCTGAACAAGCGTGAGGCCAAGGAATTTGTCGACGCGTTTTTCGATGTGTTGCGCGATGCGTTGGAACAGGGACGTCAAGTGAAGCTGTCGGGCTTCGGCAATTTCGATCTGCGGCGCAAGAACCAGCGCCCGGGTCGCAACCCCAAGACCGGCGAGGAAATTCCGATTTCCGCCCGTACGGTAGTCACCTTCCGTCCGGGCCAGAAGCTCAAGGAGCGGGTGGAGGCATATGCTGGATCCGGGCAGTAACCGCGAACTTCCGCCGATTCCGGCCAAGCGCTACTTCACCATTGGTGAAGTGAGCGAGCTGTGCGACGTAAAGCCGCACGTGCTGCGCTACTGGGAAACCGAGTTTCCCAGCCTTGAGCCGGCCAAGCGCCGTGGCAACCGCCGCTACTATCAGCGCCACGACGTGCTGATGGTCCGGCAGATCCGCGGCCTGCTGTACGAACAGGGCTACACCATCGGTGGCGCCCGCCTGCGACTGGAAGGCGAGGGTGCCCGCGAAGAGTCGGCGCTGAGCAACCAGATCATCAAGCAGGTGCGCATGGAGCTGGAAGAAGTACTGCAACTGCTCCGTCGCTGAACTTTTTTGTGTGAAAACCGGTATAATCACCGGCTCGCCGCAAGGCGAAAGCAGTAACGATCGGGGCGTAGCGCAGCCTGGTAGCGCATCTGCCTGGGGGGCAGAGGGTCGTCGGTTCAAATCCGGCCGTCCCGACCAATTACTGATTTAAGAACAAGGGCTTACGGCATTCGTCGTGAGCCCTTTTTCGTTGTACACCCTATTTGCACCCTATTTGCACCCTATTCGAGTGGCAGCAGCGACATTGCAATGGTGGTGAAGGGTCGCAGTTTGGATGTTTCGGCCCCTAAGATCGTCAGTTGCTGCGATCTACTTGGGTTAAGATTGCAGAGATTGTAAGGAGGTGGTATGGGTCGGGCGAAAGTTGTGTCGTTGATCAACATGAAGGGAGGGGTCGGTAAGACGACACTAGCTGTCGGGCTTGCGTGGGAGCTCGCGAAGAGTCATCGAGTTCTCCTCGTCGATATCGATCCGCAGTTCAACGCAACCCAATGGGTCGTTGCGCCCGAGATCTATCTCCAATGGGTCCGCACCAAGCACACCGTTCTGAGTGTTTTTCAGCCTCCATCGAGTGCAATTGCCAACATGGGGTCGGCCCCCGTCGTGCCGCCAATCAAGCCAACACCCGCCTCCACGATCATAAAAGTGAAGAAGGGGGGCTGGCAGCTCGACATCTTGCCGTCGATTCTCGACCTGATGAAGCTTGACGCAGCGCCACGCGGTACCGAGAACCGACTGAGGGTGTTCTTGGAGAAGGTGAGGGATGACTACGACTATGTCTTGATTGATTGCCCGCCCACGGCCTCGCTTTTTAGCTACAGCGCTTTCCTTGCGTCTGATGCGTACATGGTTCCGGTGAAGCCTGATCCGTTGTCGGTGCTTGGCTTGCCACTCCTGGAGCGCGCAATGCTTGATTACGAAGAAAGGTCAGGGCAAGAGCTGCCTAGACTGGGGCTGGTATTTACGCAGGTCCGGCAAACAGAGGCGATGCAAGCCACAATGGACGAAGTGCGGCGCGGGTATCCTGGCGAGGTATTTAAGAACTTAATTGTTCAAACGACCGGGGTAGCGGAAGCGGTCGACGGCAACCTGCCTCTGCAGTTGTCTGCAAAGGGAGGGAAGTTGGCTGAAGTTAAAGTTGCGCTCGAAGGCATTCGCGCTGAATTTGTAAAGAGGGCTGGCATGCTATGAAAACCCGTGATTCAAAAAATTTTGGGACCACTCGCCAGCGTTATCTATCTCTTGTTTCTCGCTTATACGATTTGGCCTCTGAGTTCGCCGATGAGGAGCTCAAGGAGATGATAAGAGAGTGGGCTGCACATGATCGAAATGGTGTCAGAGATGCGATCGAAGCCCTTGTTCGCCTTCACGCTGACTGCCGCCCAGTCGTAGAGAAAAACACCACGTACTCGATATCGCATCCTAGAAAGGAAGGGCGTGCAGGACCATCTTTGGTGATATCTGACGACCGGCCGCCTATCTTTAGATCCGCTGCTTCGATTGAAGAGATACTGTCGGATAAGTTGCTGTTTCCTAAGCTTATGGATATCGCAGTCCTACTGCCTAGTGCGATAGATCCACCGTTCAAGGAAAGCCGAGATCGATATATTCGACGCGTAGTTAGATCTCTAGATTCGGTATCGGAGCGCGAAAAGTCGGAATTCTTGAAGCGCGTACGTCAGAGAATCGAGATACACGGTGACGATGGGTCATTCATTTCGAGCTGGAAGAATCTTATTAGGGATCTCTAACAGCAATGACAGCACGTGTCGTTAACCCTGCGGCAGCGCAGGTTAAAAAGGATTTTGGCGACTACTGGCGCGCCGCCGAGAAGGGAAGGCTGGAGGACCCTGCTCGGCAGCGTCCGTTGCTGGTATCTGCTCACAAGTATGCCGTTTGCTTTAGCCAGCTTAGTCGTGCGATGTCTCCGATGGAGGAACATCGACGAATCTTCTTGCAGGAAATCTCTTCTGATTCGATGCATCTTGTCCACGCGCTCATAAATGGTGACGCGCGCGGCGCCCGCTTCTATCTGCGGAGTGTGATTGAGAATTTTTGGCGGCACCATTATTTCAGGGACCACCCGATTGAGTATGGCTGGCTCACGACACGTCAGAAATATTACGTCGAAATGAAAAATCTGCGTGAGCATTGCTCTTGGCTTGATTGCTTCAGAGAAGGCAACGCCTCTTGGCTGGGGAGCCTGTCCAAGCTGTATGCCGACCTTTCAACTTCGGTGCACAGTACTTCATCTCGAACTTTGGTTTTACGAGGTGCCTTGGAGGACATCAAACTCGCCGATAATCAGGCCGTTGAGGTTTCAAGGGATTTACATGCAGTCCTTAAGGCTTGTTTAGCTCTCTCGATTTATTCCGAGAGCGCGGTTTTTTTGGCGCTTCATGTCAATGTTCAGGAGCTCCTACTAGGGGTTCTAAATAAGAGCCACAGAGATTGGTTGGCGAAAAATCTCCCAAGTGAAGAGTAGTCGCGAGTTGATCGCGTAAATTGTAGTGTCCGCCCATTTGGCGGAGGCATTGTCGGCGGTTTAGACAGGTTCCTGGTATGCCGTTCTCAGCAGGCATGCAGTCACGTCGAGCAGCTATGTCTCAGCGAATGTGAATCGGAAAGGGACTGACATCTGTCCACGGTGCCTCATGTCCCGCAAGGTAGTGCTCCGTCATGGCGACATTGCTGTGGCCCATGAGTGCTTGGATTTGCTCGTTCGTCCAGCCCGCTTCTTTGAGTAGTGCGCCACCCAAGCTGCGGACCTCGTGGAAGGTTGGTGGGTTGTCGGTCTCGATGCCGGCGGCATCGCGCGCTGTTGCGAATGCGCGCGACAGCTGTTCCGGCAGTACCTGGGTGTGGTGTTCTCGGTCCTTTGCTCTCATGTTGCTGGGTCGTGCTTTCTCCGGCAGGCGATGAATCAGAAACGGGGAAACGACTGCGTCCCGGCACTGGCCCAGCAGCTCGGCCAGGGGGCCGGCCACGGCAATCTTCAATCGCACGTTCGTGGAGCCCTCCGTCTTGGCGGGGATCACCCATAGCGAGCCATCGTGCACGTCGGAGAACTTGGCGCTGACCACGTCGTCGCGGCGGAGCAGGGTCAGCAGCGACAGATCCATGGCATTGCGCACCCACTGTGGTGCCGCATCCCAGATCTTCCGGTAGTCATCAATGGTCAGACGCTCGCGCTTCCGTGTGTGAGAGAACTTGCGGGTGGCCAGGGCAGGGTTGGTGTCGATCCAGCCTTCTTCGACTGCGCAGGCCAGAATCCAGCCCAGCACCAGCCGGAACTGCTGGCGCGCGCGCTCCGACTCGGTCACTTCCCGAATGAAAGTGGCGCATGCCTTCACGGTCACCTCTGCAACAGGCGTGGCGCCCAGGCCGGCCTCGATGCGGCGGATGACGCTCTCGTACACCTCAGCCGTCTTCGGTGCCCACTTGCGACCGGGAATATCGTCGGCGCGGAACACCTTGATGGCGTCAGCTACTGTTTCGCCCGGCGTCAGCACTCGGCCGACCAGGTCATTGCCCGGTATCAGCAGTGCATTGAGCTTCTTGGCTGCGGCGAAGGCCTTGGCCTTGTCCTTGCCCATGGAATGCTCTTTGCGGGTTATTGGATGCCGGTATTTGTACCCATCTCGGTTGGGGTACAGATTTGCGGGCCAGTCACGGCGGTTCGTTTTGCGCACACGTCCCATCATGGCAAGTTACGCCGCCGCCAAGACGCTGGCGACCAGATCGTCGCCACCAGCCAACCACGCGTGCTCATCGACGTACCACTGGCCGACGACCTTGGTTGCAGGGATCTTCCCATTGCGGCACCACCGCCCGAGTAACTGGGCATCGGGGCGGCTGTCCTCATCGAAATACTTTTCTGCCCATTTGCGGGCAAGCACAAGCTTCATGCTGTCTCTCCTTCCAGCGCCGCGCGGGCGCTCTTGATTCGGTCTTCGTTGGCCAGCTCCTGGGCGCGGAGCCGGATGATTTCGTTTGCGGCCGCGGCCAACTGCTCGCAGAGAAAGGCTTTGCGCGGCTGCTTCATCCGCTTGGCCGGCTTGGGGAATAGCTGCGGGGTGGTCATGCGACATCTCCCAGCGGCAGGCCTGGTTGGTGGCCACAATCGATCGATGACGGTGAGATCCAAAGGCATTCGGTGCGGGTAGCGCCGCCGCGACCCGCCGAAATGCGCGCAGTCGTCTCGACCCTTTGCCAGCCCATCAGGGTGTCGTCGTACAGCTCGGTTCGGTAGCCGCTGACTACGACGTGGCCGCGGAGCTCAAGGAGCGCAGCGAGCAGGTCCTGATGATCCTCGATCGACATTTCGTGCCGGTAGTAACCAGCTTTGCCGGCCTGCATTACGCGGGTGCTATGTACATATGGCGGGTCCACGTAGTGCAGGGTCTGCGGGGTGTCGTGCTGCTGCATGACCTCGATCGCCGGGCGGTTCTCGATGAGCACGCCGGTGAAGCGTTCGGCGATCGCGGCGAGGCCGTCGGGGTACTTTAGCCAGTGGTGCTGGGCGGTTCCGTAGGCTCGCTGGGAGTCGATGCGGAACCCAGTCTTTCCCTTCGTGGCACCGGCAGAGCCGAAACCCATCTGAGCCCTGATCAATAGCCGGCGTGCGCGTTCCACCGGTTGCTCGGTGGGTTCCCAAGCTTGCTCGAACTCCGCTCGCGCATAGGGCGTTAGCCGGCATGCCTCTACCAAGCGGGCACACTGATCAACGTTCTGCAGTACGCGGAAGAAATTTACGACGTCACCGTCCAGGTCGTTGTATACCTCGGAGTAGCTGCGCGCCTTCGTCAGCAGGACGCCGGCAGCACCTCCGAAGGGCTCCACATATGTGCGATGGGCCGGCAGGTGTTGGTGGACCCAGCCAGAGATCCGGAACTTCGCGCCGTGATAGCGGAATGCAGGGGCGTTGATCATGCGGACGTTCCTCGTGCGCACATGGCAAAATGCCGCCCAATCCACAGGGGGATCAGGGAATGAGCATGTTGGATGGGGTGAGTCAATGCTGGTTGTTGAGCAGAACCTGCGCCGTGAACTGGAGCGCCTGGGCGACGGTCGCAACATTGATGGCAGGCACGATCGCCCTTTATGTCGGATTGGCGCCTATGTTCATTGCTCGCAAGCAGCGAGCACGTATTGGCCGTGTCGAAGCACGAGTGGCGGCTTCGGACTTGAGGCTGCAGGCTCTTCATGTGGCAGCAGGGCTCAGGCTGCTCGAGCATTCCACCACGCCCTCGCACATCTATCGTGTCGCTACAGCGCAGTTTCAGGTTCTTGACGTCGAGAGCTGTCGGAAAGTACTTCCTTACCTGGATGCCCTCCCGGAGGAGCTTGAAGGACCCCTGAGTAGTGTTATTTCCGATATCGGTATTGGAGTCAGGGTCCTTAATCGCCTCGAAATTGAGAATGGCGAAAGGCAGTACGACGCAACTGGTCCAAGAACGTTGTATGCGACGCTGCTCACTAGTATTGAGGCTGCGCGTGAGGCTCTTTGGACTGCGATTGGCGATGAAAGCCCACTGGAGGCCTTGGAACCCGGAGCGAGCGAGCTTGCGGAAATCCTCCGAGCCAAGGCTCGCGCTGACCTTGTTTCGTACCTCACAAGCGTGAAGCACGTCCGCTAGAGCGCGAACCGTGACCATTTTGTTTGCGTCACCAATATGGTTGTTCATGCTGCGACCCTCTCGGGTGCTTTGATGTTTCCGAGATTCGCCCGCGCCAACGCCGCAATGGGTGGGGGGCTGACGCTGTTGCCTACCATGCGCACCGCTGCGCTGATGCTGAGCGGCGTGCCGTTGGCGGTGCGATCGATGATGTAGTCGCGCGGGAAACCTTGGGCGCGGAACAGCTCGTGTGGCTTGAGCATGCGCAGGCCGATGTCCACGATCACGTAGGGCGTGCCTTTGACCATCACCATGACCAGGCCAAGCCGGTCCTTGGTCGTGATTGTGTCCAGTGGATCGTGTAGATCGACCGCGATACCGCTCCCGTAGTACTTCACCAGGAACGCGGCGACGCGCAGGGCGCCCGCTTCCTGCTCAGGTGATAGCTCTGCCAGTTCGGCGGTGACCAGCCGCTGTTGGCTGCCGCTCGCTGTGATGGTGCTGACCGGGTCGCGCGCATCGTTGCCAGCGCCTTGGTAAAAGCCACCATTTGCCTGCTCAAGGAAGGCAGTCATAAGGCCCTGGCCGCCTCCGCTGGCAACGATAGTCCCGAGCGGCCCCTTAATGTCGTTGATACCGTGGCTGAAGCGCTTCCCGGGTGACTTCCCTTCGCCATGGCCCATCTGGACCAAGCACGAGACAGCGACACCCAATGCGTGGGCCGCGCCAGCTGGGCGGGCTGCACCTGCGCCTGCTGTGATCGTCGGTACCGGCTCGGTGGCAGGCGTCCCAATGCTGTCGCCGCGGAACTTGACCAGGTGTGGTGCAACCACCGAGAAGTGCCCACCCTTCACGCCGGCGCAGACGGTGCGCAGGGGCTCGTCGGCTGCCATCGTCCGCTGGTTGCTGGCGTTGGCGTGCTCTGCGATGAAGGGCCAGATGCTTCCTCGGTACTCACTGGAATCACAAAGAACGCTTGCCCCGGCGTATCCATTCGGGACGATGAAAGGGTCGGCCGAGTTGATAACGTGGCGCATGACGCCCTTTGCGATACGGCGCATGGTGGCGTCGGCCAGCGGCCGGGGACGGGTGAAGATGGACGGGCAGGGGATAGAGAAGTCCAAGCAGTCTGCAGCGGTGACACGCGGCAGCTGGCTGAGGCCCGGGAGGCCGACTACGCCGCCCTGGTCAAAAAGGTTGTGCAGTTCTTCGACACCTTGCCCGACGTGCTCGAACGCAAAGCGGGGCTGACACCGGACCAGGTCGTGAAGGTGCAGGACGAATGCGACCGCGTCCGCCAATCCATGTACGAGGGCATCACCGATGACGACGTACGCGACAGCGCGTAGCGTTCGCCTCGGCGTTGCCGAGATGATCCGGCCGCCGAGGCGAATCCGGGTAAGCGAAGGGGCCAAGGTGTTGCAGGTGGCCAACGCGGCCGGTGCCGCCGGCGCGTGGTGGTGGACGACGTGCAGAAGCTGGCACGGCACTACTCCCTGCTGCATTGCCCGCACTGCGGAGTCGGCCTACAGCACCGGTGGAAGGAGGGCATGAACCGCTCCGGTGTCTGGGCGGCAGAGGGACAGGTGGTGCACCCCGACGGCACGGTGATCGGTGAGCGCCCCGAAGCGCGCATCGCAAGCTTCTGGCTGGGCGGCGTCGCGGCCGCGTACCAGTCCTGGGAGTCGCTGGTGGAGCGCTACTTTCAGGCGCTGCGCACCTTCGCCACCACCGGCGAAGAGCGGCCGCTGAAGACCACGCACAACGTTGACGGCGCCATTAACTACGTGCCGATGGCTGCCCGCTCGGTGAGCGCCCCCAGCGAGATGAAGAACCGTGCGGAGGACTGGGGCAGAGGCGCGGTGCCGGCAGGTGTGCGGTTCCTCACCGCCACGGTTGACGTGCAGGGCAATCGGTTTGTGGTGCTGGTGCTGGGTTTCGGCATCGGCGAGTCCGGGCAGCTTGAACGTTGGGTGGTGGACTCCTTCACGCTGCGCACGTCGACGCGCCCGGACGGATCTGGCGGCTTCTTGCCGTTGGACCCGCCCAAGTACCTCGAAGACTGGGAACGGCTGGTCGAGAAGGTCATCACCCGCCGCTACCCGCTCGCCGACGGCACGGGTCGCACGATGCCTATCCGCATGACCGGCATCGACTGGGGTGGCAAGTCCGGCACGTCGGTCCGCGCGCTGGAGTTCTGGCGGTCGCTGAAGGCTCGGAAGCTGCACGCGCGGGTTCGTCTCATCAAGGGCGACACGCGGCGCGAGGGCGCACTGTTCCGCGAGACGTTCCCGGACAGCAGTAAACGTAAGGACCGCAAGTCCGGATCGAAGGGCGACGTACCGCAGTTGTTGCTGAACGTGGATCGGCTGAAGGACACCGTGAGCGCGAACGCAAAACGGGCCGAACCGGGGCCGGGCTACTACCACTTTCCGGACTGGTTGCCGGAGGCGTTCTACGCAGAGCTGACGGCCGAATCCAGGACCGCGAAGGGCTGGGAGAACCTGGCCAACCGGCGCAACGAGGCCTTCGATCTGTGCGGCTATGCAGAGGGCTTGGCGCTGTGGATGAAGGTGCCGGCGATCAACTGGACCGCACCGCCGCCGTGGGCAGCGGAATGGGACGACAACCCCGAAGTGAGGGCGGACGATGCCGCCCCGGCATCGCCGCCGCGTGCGCGAACGCGCCGCGTCATACGCAGTAAGTATCTGGGACGCTGAAATGGCATTTACGAAAGAACAGACCGTGGCGCTGGAAGAGGCGATCGCGGCCGGTGTGCTGAGCGTCCGTTACGCAGACCGCACCGTGACATACCAGAGCCTGGATGCAATGCGCAGGCTCCTGAAGCAGATGCGCGAGGAAGTGGGCGAGGGTTCGGGGCCGGCTCGCCGCCGGCACCGCGTCGTGCGTCTTTATCAGTCGGGGACGGGCAATGGCTGAAGTAGTTGAAGGCAGTTACCGCGCTGCGGGCAACGGACGTCGCTTGCGCACGTTCCGGCCCATGTCACTGGGGCCGAACGGCGCCTTGTTGGGCCTTCCCACGCTACTGGCGAGGGCGCGACACCTGGCGCGTAACGACCCGTGGATGGTCAGTGCGCTCAACAAGAGCGTTTCCAACGGCATCGCCACCGGCATCCAGGCAAAGGCCCTCTGGGGCGGCAAGGCCCACAAGAAGCTGGTCGCCAATCTCTGGCGCCGCTGGGGCAAGTACGCCGACGCGGATGGCGTGCTTGATTGGAATGGCCTGCAGGCGTTGGCCTGGCGCGAATGGAAGGAGGCCGGCGAGGTATTCGCTCGGCTCCGGTATCGCCGGCGCGAGGATGGACTGCCGGTGCCGTTGCAGGTCCAGTTGATCGAAGCCGAACAGTGCCCCCAGCACTACAACGGCGTGGCCAGCAACGGAAATGCGATTCGGCAAGGCATCGAGTTCGATCACATCGGCCGGCGCGTCGCCTACTGGATGTTCCGCGAGCATCCAGGTGACCAGCACTTGCAGGTCAACGGTAACGAGCTGGTTCGCGTGCCCGCTGAGCAGGTGCTCCATCTGTATCGACCCAACCGTGCGGGCGCCATCCGGGGCGTACCAGGTTCGGCCCCGGCGCTGCTGCGTATGTTCAACCTTGATCGGCTGGACGATGCGGTGCTGGAACGGCAGGCCTTGGCCAACCTCTTCACCGGCTTCATCACCAAGAAGTCCAGTGCGGACAACGAGGATGGAGATGCAGTTGGCGACCTGATCTCCGGGGAAGACGAAGACGGCACCGCGATCGGTGGACTTGAACCGGGCACGTTGCAGGAGCTGCCCCCGGATACGGAGGTGAAGTTCACCGAGCCGCCCGGCGCCGGCGCGGACTACGGTGACTTCCTGCGTGGCCACCTGCTCGCCATCGCGGCCAGCCAGGACGTGCCGTATGAGGTGCTGACTGGCGACCTGCGCAATGTGTCCGATCGCGCGCTGCGGTTGATCCTCAATGAGTTCCGCCGCGTTATCGAGCAGGACCAGTGGCTCTACATGATTCCGATGTTCTGCCAGCGCGTGCGCGATGCGTTCTTCGACCAATCAGTGCTGGCCGGGCTGCTGAAGGTGCCGCGCTATGCATCGCTGCGCGATGAGGTGACCGAGACGTTGTGGGTGCCGGAGGGTTGGCCCTGGAGCCATCCGGTGCAAGACGTGAACTCCGAAGTGAAGGCCGTGCGCGCCGGCTTCAAATCGCGCTCTGCCGTGGTGCTGGGCTCGGGCGAAGACCCTGAGCAGGTTGACCGCGAGCAGAAGGACGACAACGACCGGGCCGACAAGGCGGGCCTGACTTACGACAGCGACCCCCGCCGCACCAACGCCTCCGGCGCGCGGCAGGGCACGAAAACCGGCGCCGAAAGCGCCGACGACGATGAAGGAAACAATGATGACGAGTAAGCCCGGCCTGCTGGCCCGACTCCTCAACCGTGGTAACAAGGCCCCGGTGGTGGCCACGCTGGCGGCCGCGGTCCTCAACCAGCCGCTGTTGGTGCAGCCGGCCATCGGCGAGGCGCTGGTGGGCGGCTACCTGGAGGGAAAGATCACCAGCGCAAACAGCGAGCTGAGCGCGGACCGATTCGAGGTCACCGGGCCGCAGTTCGCAGGTCATCACCGCACACCCGGTCACTACGGCCGAAAAACGCGCCGCCGACGTGAAGGCGAAGCTGGACCCCACCAACATCTACAAGAATCGAGGTAACTGATATGGAGATTTCCCTGGCCGGCACCCGCACCGGCGAATTCCTGCTGTCCGAAGCGAACGGCGAGCGCAGCCGCGAGCTGATCCGCATCCCGGCCGGACAGGGCATGTTGGCCGCTGGCACGCTGTTGAAGGCGGACAACACTGTCGCCGTCAACGGCGCCGATGCCGTCAAGGTGCTCTACGGCCCCGTCGAAACCGGCGCTGATTCGGATGCGCTGGCAGTGAAGGGCGCAGCGGTGGCACGTGATGCCGAAGTGTTCGGCGAGAAGCTGGTATGGGCTGGTGGCGTGAGTGCTGATCAGAAGCTGCTGGCGGCGATCAGCCTGGCCGAGTCCGGCATCGTTACCCGCTGGACGGAAGCGCCTATTGCTTCCAACACCGCCTATCACCTGGTGTTTGCGGACACCCCGCTGGTTGGTACGGCGGGTGAAGTCCTCGAGCCGATCGTGGCGCACGTCAAGGACGTGTCGGCGGTGTATCTCGCCGGGTCGATGCTGATCAACAAGGTGCTGGCGCCAAAGCCGCCCAAGGCCATTGGCCAGCAGCAGGATTCGGTCTACTCGATCTCCGGCGCCCGCAACCAGCTGCGCCCGTATGAGCCCCTGCCGTTGCTGTTTGGCCGGGTGCGAATCACGCCGGACCTGCTGAGCAAGCCTTACACCTGGTACGAGGGCAACGATCAGTACCTGGGCCTGCTGCTGTGTGCCGGTATCAATGTGGGCCGCGTGGAGCCTTTCTACAACGGCGACACGGAGCTGGCGAACTACGAGGGCGTGCAGGTCTACCACGCCGGCTACAGCCAGATGCCGAACCAGCCCATTCCGCTCTACAGCAATGCCGACACGATTGATGGCGCAGAGCTGACGAAGGACAAGGCATGGGTCGAGCGCACCACCAGCGCCGACACGGTTCGAATCCAGATCAATCTCGAATACGTTCTTGGGGGTACCGGCACCAGCGGCAAGAGCTACACCGTTGGCGAGACCGTCGAAGCGCAGTACCGGACAGCTGGAGCCACTACCTGGCTGCCGCTCGTTTCCCAGAACTTCCGCTCTGACCGCTTCGACGTGCGCCGCGCCACGCTGGCCAAGGACGTTGCCCGGGGCCAGTACGACGTGCGGGTGCGCATTCTTGGCTATGGCAATTATTCCGGCAAGAACACCCAGAAGAATGACTTTCAGTGGACCACGCTGACCAGTATGCAGGCGGACGATGCCGACTACACCGGCCTGTCCCGCACCGGCGTGCGAATCAAGGCCACCGGCCAGCTCAACGGGTCACCTGATGAACTGCGCGCTGTGGGCCATGCAGATCCGATCCCAGTGTGGGATGGCGCTGTCTGGTCGACGGTGGAAAGCAGCAACCCCGGTGCCCACATCCTCGCCTATGCCCGCGGCATTGTTCGTGATGGCCGCCTGCTGGGTGGCATGGCCTTGTCGGATGAGCAGATCGACATCGAGTCGTTGAAAGCGTTCTCCCTGCACTGCGCAGCCAACGGCTACACCTACGACTGCTACATCAAGGACGCCCGGAACCACGATCAGGTGCTGGCAGCGATCGCGCTCGCCGGGTTCGGGCAGATTACCTGGGCGGGCGGTCGGCTGGGCGTCGTTTGGGTGGCCCAGGAGCAGCCGCTCTCCGGCGTGGTCAACATGGCCACCATCAAGAAAGGCCAGTTCCAGGTCGACTACAGCCTGTCCAACGCTGCCGACGGCATCGAGTACACCTACCTGGACAGCACCACGTGGGAGACCAAGACGCTGCGCGTGCCGGCACCGGGCGTCACTACGATGCTCAATCCGGCGCAGGTCTCCGGCGAAGGGGTGACCAGCGAGGCGCACGCCGCATGCCTCGCCCGCTGGCATCTGGCCCAATCGCTGTATCAGTACAAGGACACCCTCCCGCCCAAGGCCGTAGATGACGATGTGACGTGCACGCTTGGCCATGAGTTCATGCATGTGGCGCTTGGCAACTATCACGGAGAGAAATGATGGAAGGTGTGATGCTGTTAAGTGCAGCCGGTGACATCGAACGCGTGTTCGATGAGTTGAATCGGGATGTGTTGATTGGCAGACGGCTCGAGGTGTTTTTCGAGCCCAGTGGCGACGGCTCACCGAGCCTCAAGGGCAAGCTGATCTGGCACACGGAATGGGAGCACCGGATGGGCGATGTGCTCCGCGGCACGTCGCTCGGTCCCCGCATCGAGCGCACCATTGAGCAGGTCGCGGCCGGCGAGTTCGGCGGTGTCCCGGGGATGGATGTCATTGCGGTGGTCAAAGCGGCGTACGTGGCCCACGCTTCGGAGACATTCGGTATTGAGGCGAGACCGTCGGAAGCGCCCCCTGTCGATGAGGACAGTCAGGGTTAAACGAGCCCCTGCAGGCTGCCTTCGGGGGCAACTCCGAGTTTCACCAGCCAAGTTGCGATCATTTCAATGATCGCCGTCTCGTCCTCTGGGTACTGGTCGATCAAACGTTCCTCGACGTCGTCGCAGACGCCCCAGAAGGCCTTCGACTCGCCATGGCTGAGCAGGGCATGGCTGATCTCGTTGAAGGCAAGCTCGTAGTCAGCGATCTGTTGGTTCATCAGGGTTACTCGCTCGGATGCAGGCCAAGGCCTCGATGACGTCTTGCACCTGGTCGTGGAAATGGTCCAAGTCCTCGATCGCCACTCGCGGTTCGACAACCTCGACTTCGCCGGCGACGATCTCGGCCAGATCTCCGGCAAGGGCGGTCTGAGCCTCAGGTTTGAGGCGGGTACGTACGAGTTCCATTTGCAAGAGCGGGCAATGCGACGATCATTGCGGCAGTGGCCAGTCCGAACGCGACCTGCCTAAGCATGCTTTTCATCAGCAACTCCTGTTTGTCGTCACTCCATGTGACGCTGCGTTTCTATCATCGCCGTTCAGTTAACGCAAACGACCATGCCGCCCGCCCCCATATCGGTACCCCTTAACGCTTGCGCCGACGGGGCTTTCTCGGCGGCACCTACACCTCTGGGACATAGCGTACGTTTCCTGAGTGCGTGGCCTGTTAAGCGGAGGCAGCCAGGCCATCGTATAGCCCCAATATCTCGCGCTCCCACTGACGTGCCCAGGCTTCAATGAACCGCTCGGCCTCCGCAACATCGTCGTGGAACGAGTGCGTCATATGGCGGGTTTGCAGCTTGCGTGTGCAGCGCGCTAGTCCATTCAGTAGCGGGGTTACAGGAAGCGATTGCCCGATCGCGTAGGACCCGCGCTTGCCCGTCGAAGTTGGCTTGCGAGGCGAAGGAGGGTAGGGAATTGGTAGCCATGACCGAATTCATCTGACCGGGGTGACTCACTTACTGAGATCGACCACCTCTACCGCATTGGGGGGGCAGCTGGCGAATTCGGTGTTCTACGCGGCCAGCAAAAAGCCCTGTGGCTGAGGAGTTGGCGGGATGGCAGGGCCGTTGGCGGGAATCCTTTGGCTACTTGCACCCACGGCGAATTCCGTTGCGTGACGCATTGCAGCGGGATTGACCTCGACTTCTGTCCTAACCTCCGCTGGCCTGAATAGTCAGGCCTACAAGGAGAGTGGCATGAATAAGTGGCTCAAGCGCGTTATCGCCTGCGGCTTCCTTTCAATGGCTGTCTTTGGTGGTACGGCTTCAGCGGCTTGGTGCGGAAAGCCGTGCAATGACGTTTACTTGGCATGTAAAGCGAGCGGTACGGATCTGGCGGTTTGCCAAGCGAACTTTGAAGAGTGCATGGAGTTGCGGTGTGGGGGAAACCCATAAGTTGAACGAGCCCCGCCATGCGGGGCCTTTCTTTTGGCGTGATGGCTTCGCAGGGGTGACTGTGGGCTTGCTCGTGGCGCCCTACCGGCGGTCCGCCCGTAAGAGTCACGAAGACAGGCGCTGGGTGAAGAAAATGTGATAAATAGGCCGAAGCGGCGGCATGACGCTGCCGGGACAGGGGGGCGAGGGATGAAGATAATCTTGTGTGCTGCACTCATGCTGTTAGTCACTGGCTGTATACCTCCGGCAAAACCCACGTCGGTGTCACACGCCGTAGTCAGTTTTCACGAAATGAAAGCTAGGGAGGAAGTCCTTGGCGAAGTGGTGGTAGACAACCGCGGCCCCGAACTCGAGGCGAAAGCAAAGCTGGCGACCGCTCTCGAGTGGGAAAAGGTCATCGCCGAAGCGCTAGATGAGGCAAAGGTGGAGTGCAACGGCTTTATCTCTGATCGGACTACAAAGTCCGAGAAGCGCCGGAAATGGCCAGCTGTATTGATGATCTCGGGAATTGTTGCGAGTAGCGTGATCGTTCCTACGCTTGCAGCTGGCAACGCTGCCGCGAATTCCGGATGGATAGCCGGAATTGGCGGATTATCTGGTGGGGCGGTGGCAAGTTCAAAAGTACTCGAAAGTTCCGGACTAAGCGGCGCAACCGACGCGAGAGAGCGCAATGCTGTAGCAAAAGTTTTCCGAGAGCAGGCTGGCATCGCTCTAGACCCGAGTCTACCGGTGGACGAGAGGATGCGTGCCGCGATCAAGATCAAAGCGGAGTGCATGGCTCCAGAGATTCATGTGCCGAGCGCGACTACTAGCTGAAAGAAGATAAGACCCGGGCCGATCACCTGGCCGAGCTTGGCCAGTACGTCGCCGACAACCGGGCCAATACGGTGGACGTCTGCAAGGAGGAACTGCAGGGGGAGTTGCTGAAACTCTCAGACCTGCTAGTGGCCAAAGCCGCATGAAGCAACAAGCCCCGCGACGCGGGGCTTGTTACTCACCCTTGCTCCTGCAGACGTCTGCCAGAGGCGCCGCCGATGTTATCCTGCTGGCCTTCCAAAGGACGGATTTAATATTTATGACATTGATAATTGCAGCCCATGCGGCGAAGCACGAGAAGCCTGGAATCTGGTTCGCCGCAGATAGCATGATCTCTCGGGGAACGGTCGTCCTTTGTGAGTATAGGAAAACTCATGAAGTGCGTGTGCGAATCAATGCGCCCCGATTCGAGCGTGACCACATAGTTGATTTTGGCAAAGTGATCTGCGATGTTCCGATTATTGTTGGGTTCGCGGGTGACTTGACTACTGCGCACCACATTTTGAATCAAATTTCAGATCACCTTTCCAACTTGATTGCCTATATGGACACGGAGGGCAACCCTTCGCTTGTCATGAAATGTGAATTTTCGATCAGTAAGGAGCTTGGGAATCGCCTGCCCTCGAATAAGCAGGATTTCAAATCTTCAATAAAGCTACTTGATTCGAAATTCATTGCGGGCGTTGTTGAGCATTCATTTAACCTGGCGCTTCAGTCGGGGCGTCGCTATAAGATCAATGAGGATGAGATTAGGAATCTGAATGCTCAGTTTGTTGTGGGCTTGCAATGTCCTAAGGAGATGTCGTTTCATCTCTACCGTATTTCTCCGGATTTTCCATCCCCAGATTACTTGCCTGAGATTTCGATGACTGAGGTTAAGCCCGGGAAGGTGGTCACGATCGGTGTGGCAGGTCAGGATTCGGATGTTCAGGCTTGTCGTGATCGGGCCTGTGCTGCGGGTGAGGACCTTGGGGAAGGATTGTTCCGTCATTTGGTGAAGCTCGTGGATAGCCATGAAGTTGATTCCATTGGGCACCCATGTGTTCTGAAGAAGTTCTCCGGATCAGGCATAGAAACGGTCAAGTTGACAAAGCTCACTCCAGGGGCAGGTGAGGCAAATGCCAATCTAAAAGGTCAGGATCACGTTCCCTCGGATTTTTGAAGCGAATGGCTTAACGCCGTTTGTTAACCGAGGTCGGTTCGATGTAAGGATGGCGCGAAATTGAATTATTGATGTGTAGTGAGCCGATTTTCTGAGCCCGCCCCATAACCCCGTTGAACCTCCACCGCGCCGGCTCAGCATGTCTTAAACCAAATGGGGCAGGGCATGAACGAGCAGACCGAAATCACCATGGAAGTGACCAAGGGGATCACCTACACCAGCCGGCGGTGAGGCCGCGCTGTCGATCGCGGGATAAGGCGGTGCTGCAGGCACTGATCAGCAAGCGGCCGGCGGCTGAGATGAGGGTGTCGAGGTGAGCTCGGCACTGCAGTTGAACGACAATTCGGACTGCAAATTATCCTTCGATCTATTCCGGCGGGGACTGCCGAGCCAAGCTCTGCAATCCCTTCAGCCAGCGTTGGCGGCGTGGCGATCGGTGCGATTGACCGGCCTCAGTATTGGCCCTATGACGAGGACAAGCAGGAATGCCCAGTGGGCACGAAAGCGGGCGGCTTCACTATGGGACCAAGCCCGGCAGGTTGCCGTAGCAGCGTCCGGCGATTGGCGATCGAGTCACCGAAGTAATGCCGGCGCCGACAGGTTGAGGCGGGAGGCTGCGAAGTTCGAGGCGATGGCGGCGCGCTGGGAGCCGGAAGAGGTGGAGTTGCATGCACCCTATCGCCGCATAACTCGTTGATACGTAAAAGCCGAGATGGAGGCTTTCGGACCCGTGCCGTTACCCCATCTTTCCTATAGATTCCAACAACTTGGTTGGGTCATTGCAGATGCCTGGGGGGCAGAGGGTCGTCGGTTCAAATCCGGCCGTCCCGACCAATTACTCGCTTTGGATGAAGGGCTTGCGGCTTACGTCGCGAGCCCTTTTTCGTTTTGTTTCCAGGTGTTTGCTGCTTCGGCAATGAGGTGCCGGTGCTGGCTGTTTGCCGCGGCGCTTTGGGCCTGCCGGGATGGTGCAAGGTCGTCGCGCGGACTGGATGCTGTGGAGCGGCGATTGGCCGTCTCCGGCCTCCAATCCATCCGCTGCGGGCTGCCCTCAGGATGAACCCACACACACGAATCACAGGCTCGCAGGGCGCTATGCTCGGGCCAGGCCAGGGGCCGCCAGTGCCAGGTCGGGTTCGTGTCCTGCCCGTGTCGGGCTGATGTCGTTACCCAGAACCGGGAAGGGCACGATGATGTCGGTAAGCCAAACAACTGATTCAAGGGGTCTTTCATGCACATCAACAGCGCCCGACTTCGCGAGCTCCGCACTGGCCGGCAATGGTCGCAGGAGCAGTTGGCCAATCTGAGCGGTTTGAACCTGAGGACCATCCAGCGCCTTGAGTCAGGCGCGAAGATCTCGACGGAATCCTTGCGGGCACTGGCTGCCGTCTTCGAGGTGCCTGCCGAAAGCCTGCTGACGGGCAATCCGTCCCCCAGTCAGCCTGCGCTGGAGGCGATGCGCGACGGCGTGCTGCGCGGCCTGGAGTTCACCGGCACCACCCCGCGGGCGGACTTCTGGTGGTTCGCCCTTGCTGTGGCGATGGTGCTTGCCTTCGCCCAGCTTTTCGCTGAAGCCATTGGCCAATGGGCGCTGGAAATCGCCTCGCTGCTGGTACTGCTGCCCTGGATCGCGGCCTGTACCCGGCGCCTGCGCGACGCTGGTTTCAACCCGTGGTGGCAGCTGATCAGTCTGGCGCCGGTTGGTGGCATCCTGGTGCTGCTCTATCTGCTTACCTATCCCAGCAAGGCGAAGGAGCCGGCCGAGGTGGCTGCGGGATGAGCAAGGATGCCTATGGCTGGGTCATGTCTGGATGCGGGTATGACGTGCAGCTATCGGTGATCTGTCACCTTCTTCGCTGGAACCCGCAACCCTTGGAGCGGGCTACGATATGACGTGGTGCGGATAACCGGCATGAACGGTATAACCGGACCAAGGATCCGGTCATTGGGTGCTTAGTCCTATGCGAGTACTTCTGGTATTCCTCCTGTTTGTAGTGGCTGTTCCAGAGGGGCTGGCAAAATGCAAGTCGCGCTTCTATGTGATTTCCGGCTCGGTCGTCGACGCCAGTGGTGCGCCGTTATCTGGCGCAATGGTGGGGGCCTCTTGGCTGCAGAATTCGCGAGCTTACGGGCCCGCTTTGGCACTCACTGATCAGAATGGCCTGTACTCGCTACCCATCAGGTTCGACCTCAGCTCGGGTTACTCGTTATGGGGCGACAAGTGCAAAGGAGTCCTTCGTCAGTTCTCTCTTTCGGCGTACACACTTACTGAAAGATCGGCCCCAATCCCAGTTCCAGTCGGGCAGGGCTCCAACATCGAGGCGCCCCGCATTCAGATCAGCCAGCCGATCGAGCGAGAGCCACTCTGGCCGGATGAGTTCAGGGCTGACTGATCGTTCAAGTCGACGCAGCTTGGCTGAAGCACTTTGATGTCGTCAGTCGGCCGCGAATCCCAGCTTCTGAGACGCCCCGGCGCCATGCTGGGCCATGCTTCCACAGAACTTCAAATGGGCGAAGGTCGCAGACTTCGAGGGCCAACTGACGGCAATCTACGTCAACGAAATCGCAGTATCCCGGTTGGTCGAGCGGCTGGACGGATCGTGGTTCGTGAACCTGGCGTACCACCTGCCTCCACCTGGCGGAGCAGTGCTGCATCCGCCACGTAACTGCCGGAGCTACGAGACCGGCAGGGCGGGATGCGAAGAATGGGCGCGGCGGAATGAGCGCAGATTGCGAGCTGAGACGGCAGAGATTGCGTTCAAAAAATGGGGGCATCGCTAGCGGCAGCTCCCTCCGGACTTGGGACTGCGTAGCTTGTTTGTTCTTGCAGCACCTCACGTTGCTCAGACCCTGCTGGGGTAGGTCAAGACGGTGCAATGCTGCCCGGCGAGGTTTAGGATCACAGCCCCAAAAGGGCGGCCGTGCTTGATCGCCCGACGTCTGACGTAATGAGGCTGCAATGAACTATCCCGGTAAGCCATCCGCCCTGTGGCGCGTTCTGGAATTTCTCTTCGGCGGCAACATGATCGAAGGAACGGTGAAGACAGCGCTCTGGGTTTTGGCGATGGTCGGTCTTCTGAGCTGGTTGTCCTGCCGGTAAGGCCATCAGCCGGCTGCGGCGGCGAGGGTGCTGCTAGTGTCTGCTACGCAGGTATCAGCCCTGGTAGGCAAACCTTGGCTGGGGCACACCTTCGACAGTCACCTGTTCCACGAACATCGCATAGGGGCGGGCCCATACGCCCAGGTCGCCGTACAAGGGCTTGTAGAGGACCAGAGCTTCCAATGTTTCGCTGCTCCGGGCGAGGCCGATGACTTCGTACTCGCCGCCTTTGAAGTGGCGATAGCGTCCAAGTGCGAGGCTGGGAAGAGCAGGTAGGTCGGACATAGATGGTTTCTCTGTCGGGTGGGGCGGCGGATCGTAGCAGTTGGAAGAAAGGCTTGCCCTGCGGACTGCAGATGAGGTCAGCTTCGATCGATGACGGTGCGCGCCTATCGGCTCAAGTTCACTTGATCCAATCACACCCCGAAGAACGGTAGAAGCGTCGCCTTGATACCGTGATGTACACCGGTGGCTGATTTGCGATCAGATCAAGGGCCGCCAAGAGTGAATAACAACTCGCGTCTATCCTCAGCGCTTGCCCAGGTAGCCTTCCAGGACTTGCCTGGCCAGCGTCAGGTTGGTCACGATGGTAGGGCCGAGGAGCGCTCGCGTGGCTGGGCCGTTGGTGAGGCTCAGGCCACGAATATCGAGAGACTGCCTGATGCGCTTGCCCACGAATCTCTCCAATTGCGGAGATGCGGGCAATGAGGCGCGGATCTCGCGCATCTCGATGATCGCCTCGCGCCAGGCTTTCTCATCGGGGGTGGCTGAGGAGAAGACGGTGATGAGCCTGTCCAAGGTGGTCAGCATGTCGTGAAGCAGCGTGTCTTTGGGCATGTTCTGCTCCTTCGCCAAAGGATGAATTTTACCGGCTGCCAGATGGGATTCAAACCGGCAGGCACCGCGCAATCCTGCCGGTGGCGTTGATGTGCAGGTGGACTGTTGGAGCAGGGCTCAGTCTGGCAATCCAAGGCTCTGGCGGTCTCGCGAGAGCCGAAAAGCGCGTGCAACGCTTTTGCGCGAGACTTTGAATGCGGCGCCCACGTGGGGTGGTGGCGAGAGCGCAGGGTCATCACAATCTTTTGCTGGCCTGCTGCCGAAAATAGGGCAGTCATCCTGGAGAGCATCCATGAAATTCTTTGTACTTGGTGTAGCCGCCTTGCTGATGTCTGCTGCGGTCACGGGCTGCGCGCCGAAAGATGACGCGAAGACAGAGGCGACGCAGCCGCGTGTGGGCATGGCCAATCCTGCATCCGAGCACTGCGTGAAGAAGGGCGGCAAGGTCGAGATCAAGAAGAACCGCGAGGGTGGTGAGTACGGCATCTGCCATCTTGCTGATGGCACCCAGATCGAAGAATGGGAGCTGTTCCGGCGCGATAACGCGGCCGGCACGAAGTAAGCCGCTGGTTTGCATCGCATGTGGCTGATTTTGCTACTGTCACGGTTTGTCCTGCTTGAGCGAAGCCTGGAATGAGTACGGTGGACCAGTTGGTGGCGCAGTTGCAGTTGGCGCCACATCCGGAAGGCGGCTACTTCCGCCGCTTCCATGAATCGCACCAACACATCATCGTCGAGGGCGTAACACGTCCTGCGTTGACGGCTATCCACTACCTGCTTGGTGCGGGGCAGGGCAGCGCCTGGCATCGCATCGATGCGGAGGAAATTTGGCAGTGGCAGGCGGGCGAACCGTTGCAGCTGTTGTTGTGGGAGGGTAATGGCGCTGCAATCAAACAGATCGAGCTGGGTGCCGTAGGCGATGGGCGGCAGTCATTGGCGATCGTGCCCAGGGGCGTGTGGCAGGCTGCGCGGCCGCTGGGTTCGCACGCTTTGGTCAGCTGCATGGTTGCGCCGGGCTTCCTGTGGTCGGGGTTTGAGCTGATGGCGGCGTCAAGTGATGACGCGGTGTGGCTGCAAACGCATGATGGTTGGGTATAGGTGAGTTGGTGTTCGGTGTGACTTCCTTGCCCCGAATGTTCGGCGTACAAGGTGCGGCCGCGCGTCAGGCGACAGCGATCCGGCAGAGGACATCATGGATGGAGAAACGCACTCTGACCCCGGTTTTTCGTATGAGGATGGTTGATGGCGAATGATGGTTGTCCGGATCCGTGCGGTGGCACAGGTGATAGTTCGCCAGACACGAGGCATCAGCAGATGCCAGCATGGTTGCGTGGGCCACGGTGGCGGCGTTGGCTGCTGATCGTGATGCTGTTCCTGGTTGGCTGGAGCGCGTTGTTTGGTGGTTGGATTGGCATTGCGCTGTTACGCGATTCGACCGACAGGAATGCCGGTGCCGTTGCCTTCAACATCGTGTTGGTGGTGTTCATGGCGACGGGTATGTTCTTGATATTGCAGCGCGGGCTCTATCGCTGGTTCTGGCATATCGAGCGCAGACGTGGTCACGGGTGGTTTGAGCCTGGCGGCAAGGCAATGCAATTTGGCGCGACGCGTACCGACACGCCGCCCGTCATCGCTTGGCCGTGGCAATTGCGGTTGCGCCATCTGGGCTTTCTGCTGCTTGGCATGGCGACGCTGCTGTTTATCTTTCTGCCTTTTGAGAACCAGCTTGCGATTGGCGGCTTTCTGGCGCGCCACAGTGCTGGCAGGGCATCGGCCGGAAGCCTGTCCATGTTGATCTTCGCCTGGTTGCCTTTGCTGCTGCTTGGCGGCCTGTCGATGTTGCTGTTGTCGCGGCAGATCCGGCGTCGGGACGCAGGCCAATTGACTGCAGAAGGGAAGCTGCTGCTGGCTGCGGAGGTGAACTGGCTGTTCTCCTTTGCCACCGCTTTTGCCATGACCATGTTGTTGTGCCGCCTGTTCGGCGCAATGGTGGTTCGCTACGTGTAGAAAACCGGGGTCAGAGTCGTATTTTCACATCGGTGCGCTGGAAGCACGTCGGTGGGCCGAGTTGCTGATGGTGATTGCCGGCATGGCGTTGCAGGCCCATTTTCTCTATTCCATGGGGCCTGCATTGGTGGCACCGAGCCATTGCTCGTTCAGCTGCGGTGTAGCGGTGTACTGGGGGGCCGCGGGGGGGCGGGGGGGGGGGGGGGGTGGTGACCCATCCCGCGGCAAGCAGGCCCACCGAGAATGGGCGGAAGGGTAATATGGTGGGTAT